>DATJDF010000379.1:0-5693 GCA_035497555.1 Arachidicoccus sp.
TGCCCAGCACCTTTACGGCTACATTTCCGATATGAACTAAAAACGGCTTTTTATCCATATGGGCCACCTTAAAGAAGGCCTCGCCCTCTTTAAGCGTAACCTCTCTGGTCCTGCCCTTGAAATTCAGGGGTGCCTGGAGCCTGGAATAATGGTTTAGGGTAATAATGGATCCATCAGAAAGTGTATCTGTCACGGGGGATGCAGTAGCGGTTAATATTAAATCATTACCTGCCCCCACTTTGTCAGAAAAAAGTCCGTTATAGGCGGTCCAGGTGCCCAGTGCCAGTATGCATAGAGCCGCTATCCACGCCCAGCGCTTAAACCCACGGATCTTCTGAAGGTGCTGATCGTTTAGCGTATTCAGTGAGGTGACTTTTGATTTTGAAGCCTCGATTCCTCCTACACTTTCTGAGATCTGCTTTACTGCTTGTTCTGGCTCAACTTGCTGTAATAGCAGGTCCTGGCTATCTATTTTTGATTTTAACAGCAGCCACTGTTCCTCTGTATTATAACGGTAGCCTGTTTCAATTGTCGCAGATGCTTTCTGGTCCGGATTTTTGTTCAGGTCTGGATCCAGGCCCTTCAAAAGCAGCCCACTATTGTCCCAGGCCCCGCGTAGGGAAAGTAAATACTTTTGATTGGGTGCACTATCCTTTAGCCACTGTTCTACCAATGCCACTTCCTCTATCTCAGATTCGCCAAGTAAATATTTTATAAGTATTTCGTCTGTCATGATTTTCAATTAAAACAATTCGTAATAAGTAATATCGTCAGCAGGGTCACTAAATAATCCTTCAGCTCTACTCTGAGGATCCGAAGCGCTTTTCCCATTTGATTTTCCACCGTTTTGATAGAAATTCCCAGTTGGCTGGCAATTTCTTTATAAGAAAGGTGTTCAAACCTGCTGAGCTGAAAGATCGTTCGGCAGGCCTCCGGTAGCTTAGCCATCCCGCTGCGCAACCGCTGCTGGATTTCCTTTACCTCCAGCCTGCTGACAGGTTCCTGGTGGGTACTCGCGGCCTCTTTTACGACGGACAACTGATAATCCCTTTTGACTTTTTGATGCCTGATATGATTCATGCAGTCATTATGGATACTTCGGTATAAATAAGCTTTAAGGGACGTATGTATCTCCAGCGTGGCTCTCTGTTCCCATATTTTTAAAAACAACTGCTGGATCATCTCCTCTGCCTGATGGTTATTGGCCAGAAGTGTATAGCCATAGGCATGCAGTGGCTTTGCGTAAGTCTTGAATGCAGATTCAAAGGCTGACACGTCGCCTGACTTTATTTTGTATATAATTTCCTGGTCTATCAAAACATTAAATTTGAATGTTTGCGTAAATGCCGAATTTAAAAGTGTCCTATTGATCTGAATGCTCAGGTTCATTTAATTACTCAACTGATGCTTATCTTAGGGTTTACCTTTCTAGATCCATAACCGGTAGGTATGATGCACCTTACTAATTTCACCGCCGATTGTTTTCATAAGTTTTACCGCCCGCGGGTTATAATCTCCTATCCAGCCAAATTCTATCTCTTTGTAAGGAATCTTTAAACGATTGGCCCAGGCGTCCTGCATGGACGCTATCAAACCCAATCCGACACCCCGTCGCTGAAACTCAGGTAAAACACCGTAATAAAGGCCATACGCCTTTTCATACTGACCCAGCCATTTACGGCTGGCGAGTTTAAACCGGTCCATAAAATTAATTTTTCCATTAACATGCTGGACGATAAGCCTGTTCAACTCCGGAATCCCGACAAAAAAAGCGACAGGCTGCCCATTGTAATATGCAAACCAGATTAACCGGGGATCCAGCACTTCCTCCAGCTGACGGGTCAAAGATAATACCTGATCCAGACTCATAGGCGGTAATCCTTCCTGGACGGACCAGGTTTTATTATATAATTCCTGAAATTCAACGGCGGCGTCCAGTTCCAAATGTGGGTTCACCTGCTTGAATGTATACCTGCTATCTGCTTTAAAATGTTCGAGCAGCTGCTTTAGCAGTCTGGGTTGCGGGTCTTGCTGGCTAAGGCTAAAAGTCAGCTGCCTGTAGTTAAGCACAAATCCATAGTCTTCAAATAAATTTCTGTAATAAACAGGATGATAATTGCAACTGTAGTTTGCCAGTGCTTGCCCATCCACCAATAGGCCCCACCATCTATGCCTGCTTCCAAAATTTACCGGACCGTGGATCACTTTGATCGCTTCACTGGCCAGCCAACGCTTAGCCTGGTCAAACAAAAGATTTGCAGCTTCCTGGTCATTGATGCATTCGAAAAAGCCGATAGCGCCAGTTCGGCGTTGTTGGCCTGCACCGGATTTTACCTTATAAAATGCAGCAATGCGTCCGATACAGCTACCAGAATCCGTCCACAATAACCAGCGGCGGCATTTTCCCTGCTCTTGCCGTAATAGAGGGTTTTGTTCAATATCAAAGACTGCTTTTATGTCTTTATCCAGTGGGCGAACAAAATAAGGGTCATTTTTATATATTTTATCCGTCATTTCCAAAAAGACCCGTTCCTGATCTACCGTGTTCACTTCCGTAATAAAAAAGGTGCTGGTGGTATTGAGGATACTCATAAAGTGTATGATTTGAAGTAGGACACCTCACCGGAGACCTACCCCTATGAAGATGGAAAAATTATTTAATTACTTATATTGTATAAATGTATTACTCACTGGTGACTGGTGCAGTGCTAATTCTGGTGCCAACTCTATACGGCGAATACAGTCATCAAACATATAAAAATAGACAATTAACAAAAGTGCCGCAACACATGCCTTGATTGGCAAATGAAATAAATAAAATGTATTTTTAGTTAAATATCGCCACCTATTTACAAATTTAACACAGATTATGATGTTATTTGCTTATTTTTGCTATTTATTTGCACATAAATTACATTTGGAGGTGTTAATATGATAATCAACTTTAGTATCCAAAATTTTGGTTCTGTAAAAGATAAACAAAGTCTTTCTTTTGAGGCTGACAATTCTACCCACCTTGAAGATAGTTACATTATAAATGCTGACGGGCTTCGGCTTTTGAAAATTGCGCTGATTTATGGAGCAAATGCATCTGGCAAAACAACAATACTAAAGGCACTTGAATTTTTAAGAGATATAGTGCTCAATCCGGAAATTAAAAAAACTGCAGAATTGGATTTTGAACCTTTCCTATTTGACTCGGTAACACCAATGCAGAATTCATTAATTTCAATTGAGTTTCTGCAAAATGAAATTAAATATTTTTATGAGGTGGAATTTATAAAAACTGCAATAGTCAGAGAAGAGCTTTATTTTTATTACCCGAACAAAGCAAATATTTTCAAAAGACATACAAATCTTATTAACCAATATACAGAAATATCCTTTGGGACAAAGATAAAACGAGATAAAAGTATTGAAAAAAGTCTTGAAGCTAATACATTATGGAATAATACAGTACTTGGTGGTTATTTAAAGACCAATGTCGACATCAAAGAAATTAAGGAAGCTGTAGATTGGTTTAAAATCTATTTACGTCCGTTAATTATTACAGAAACAAATTTGGAAAATTTTGTTACTAAAAGGATTAATAACAGTGAACTGTCTAAAATAGATATTATTAACATATTAAAGAGAGCGGATTTCCATATATCGGATATAGTGATCCATGAAGAAGAAGATGATATTCCAAATGGGTTTTTGGATTTCTTGAATGTACAATTAAATAATTCTGATGATAAAATTAAAAAGATAGAAAAAAGCAGAAAATTCACCAGAATGGATCTTGAATTTGAACATACAGTGAAAGATACTAAATACCCACTTAAATTTGAGTTAGAATCACAAGGAACGCAAAGGTATTATGGCTTTGCAGGATTGTTAGCGTTGTTAATTAAAAATTCTATTGCATTTCCAATTGACGAATTGGAATCTTCTTTGCACCCTGATCTTTATTTGCATTTTATAATTTCCTTTCTTTTAAGTTCAGAAAATTCTCAAATAATTGCAACTACCCATAATAGGGAACTTTTAGACAATAAGGATGTTTTTAGAAATGATTCTATATGGTTTACGGAAAAGCAGGACGATGGTTCAACAGAATTGTATTCCCTGGCTGATTTTGACAGTTCAGTTATAAGAAACACTACTAATATCTTAAATGCCTATAAAAGTGGAAAGCTAAAAGGAACCCCACACCTAGGCGACAACTATTTTGATTTGAAATAAATGAGAAGACTAAGAAAAAAAAGGTTCCAAACGAGACCTGCCTATGCATTTGTTGTAGATGGAGACACAGAAATTTGGTATTTGCAGATGTTAAAGCGTAATGAACCAAAAATTAATGTACGAATTGATCCGCAGATGCCAAATAAAAAAAAATTAGAAGAACAATTTAATTTTGTTGCCGAATTAGCAAACAAAGAATATTCGAAAATATTTTGGATTGTTGACTTTGATGCCATAATAAAAGAATCCAAAGAAGTTGCGCCTGGTAAAAAAACTTCTATCAGACAATTTATGGATTTCCGCTCGAGACTTCTGACAAAATTTACAAATGTAGTGGTAATTGTCAATAATCCTTGTCTTGAATATTGGTTATTATTACATTTTGAAAATACTTCCAAGCATTTCGATAATTGTTCGAAATCAGAGGAGAGGCTGAAAAGATATCTCAAAGACTATGAGAAAACCTGGAAATATTTCACAAAGCAGGATAATGATATCTATTTAAAGTTAAAGCCTTATATAAAAACGGCGATTCAAAATGCGACTCGCCTTGGACAATTTGACGAGTATAACCCACTTAAATCAATATGTGAAATGGCCCAATTATTTTCGTCTTTTGAATTAAAAAATTGTATTGAATGATACTCTAATATAAGTTAAGATTATTAGATTTTGGTGAGATATTTACGCTTTATATAACTTTTGTTGTTAGTGAGAATTTCGTTTCATAATCGTTAATACTAATTTACTTTTGTGTTTCCTGCTTTCTAATAAAAGACTAAGCTTAAAAATTTAAAAATCAATTCGATAATAATTGTAGTTTTACACTGTTCAATCAATTTTGGTCCAGCACGAAATCGTGATATATAAAATAAATAATATAGATTAGAAATTGTCATAAAGGGCAAGGGGCAGCCACTCATTCTGATTCATGGCGTCGGCGGCATCCACGCCATGATGGATGTTATCGCAGCACCACTCTCAAAGCACTTTAAGGTCATCACCTATGATTGTCGTGCGCATGGTGCCTCCGGCAAACCGCCGTCCTATACCTTAACAGATCACGCCAATGACACCATTGGAATTATAGACCATTTTCGATTAGAATCTGTTTATTTACTGGGTGCTTCCATGGGCAGTTATATTGCCCAGCAGGTGGCATTTACGATATCTGAAAGAATAGAAAAATTGGTACTGACGGTGCCTAAAACCAATGGGTTAATTCCTTCTCTGGAACGCATTCTTAAAGAGAATAATTATAATCTTATCGGTTTAGGCCATCATGAAATTACACTTAAACTGCTACCGCATTTAGCGTATAACCAGGAGGCCATGCTCCAACATTTAGTTGTTTTGGAAACTACACTTAGTCAGGATGAGTTTGCTGCTGCTGGTAAAGCGCTGGCAGCCTTTGATTTTAGGCGTAATCTTTCATCGGTTACTGCAGAGACTTTGGTCATCAGTGG
>DATJDF010000380.1:0-1993 GCA_035497555.1 Arachidicoccus sp.
TTTCCTATCAAAATCGCTACTTGTCGGATATTTTATATTTATGTGACATTGCTTTGACTTTACACTGACAAATTCGTCTAAATTGTCCCCAATTTGATTAATTGAAATATAGGAATAAATACTCAACCCAAACTCTTTAAACAAATAAGAATATATTATATCAATTGCTCCAGCTTCTGGGCCACTTACACCATGAGCTGTTACTGAATTTAATCTAAATTGTGTGATCATATAAAATTGTTTTTAGATCCAAAGGATCTTAGATTTGGTTTCTCATCAATAGCGATTTCTGATCAAGCACACCCCAATGTGGCTATTATCAAAAAAAATGATTTTTCAATTTATTCCATTCAGGTTTTAAAATACTATAGCATACTGTATTGCGTCTGAAACCGTCATACATTAAAGTATGATGTCGCAAAGTCCCCTCAAATTGCCCGCCTATTTTTTCAATCGCCGTTCTTGAAGCATGGTTTCTTTCGTCAGTTTTAAATTCAACCCTTTCTGCGCCCAGTTTATCAAAAGCATATTCTAACAATAAATACTTGCAATTTCTGTTCAGCCCAGTCCTTTGAAATTCCTTGCCATACCAAGTTCCTCCAATTTCAAGTCTATCGTCTGCATTTGATATATTTAAAAAGCTCGTACTTCCTGCATAGGCATTTTTGGTCTTGTCAAACACACAAAACGTGTAACGAGTTTTTCCTTGTCTATTTTCAATAACCTTGTCAATATAATTTTTTAACAGCACTTCATTAAAAATCGGGTTAGGTGAAAATTGAAGCAGGTCTTTATCTTTACTTGCCACACATAATAGATTTTCAATATCCGCTTCCTTAATTGGTCTCAGCATGACGAAATCGTTTTGAAGTATAATATCAATATCATATTGAAACTGCATAATTATGTAAATTAATTGTTGTCAAATTATAAATTTCCCATCCTACTATATCATTGCATTTTTTTCAGCAATATAGAATGCTGTTTCATGACAAGAGCGCAAGAAAGACAGTGAACAGGTTCTCAAAAATAATTAAATTAGCAATAACCGCAAATAAATGAAGAGGCCTACTCCACAGAACAAAACAAGAATAACAGCCTCCGGATTCACTGAAAACATGAACCATTCACGCTAAAATCTAAGTTTATCCAGCAATAAAAGCCTATTCCTCATCCTATTAAGTAATTTGTTTTTACATTTGGAGTTTTAACCCCAATTCATTCTTTATATTATCAAATGGCATTTAAGAAATCCTTTCTCATTGTTTTTATGGGCTGTTTTATCCTTATCGGGACTATAAATGCACAATTTCAGGTCAAAGGCACCGTCAGAGACCCACATAACAAAATAATCAATAATATATCAATTCAGATTAATCTTTTGTCAGACACATTACAAAAGAAGGGAGTGAATAGTGAAGATGGGAACTTTGAATTTAGAGATATTGCCAGTGGCACATACGTACTAAAGGTTACCAGGACAGGTTACCAGGAAAACAAGGTTTACCTGAATCTCACAAAAGATACCTCTCTTATTATAAACCTGGCACCATCTGTCACCGATCTTGACGAAGTAAAGGTAACTGGCCGCAAAAAGCTCATTGAAAAAAAGGTAGACCGAACCATATTTAATGTGTCCAGTAGCGTTACCGCCCAGGGTGGCAATGTTTTATCAGCAATCACAAAAATACCAGGGGTCAAAATAGCTGGCAACGAAGTGTCCATTGTAGGAAAGGGGTCGGTTAAAGTCATGATTAATGGCAAAATTGTCAATATCAGTGATGAAACCCTTACTCAATATCTTGCAGGCTATTCTGCCAATCACATTGAGAAAATAGAAGTCATTACAAGCCCGCCGGCAAATTATGATGCAGCCGGCAACGCCGGCTTGATCAATATTGTCACAAAAGAAAGCCAGCTGGAGGGCTGGAGTGGCACTGTACAGGGAAGTTATAAAAACGTCAATACCTATAGTAATACGGGATTAACCGCC
>DATJDF010000381.1:0-2013 GCA_035497555.1 Arachidicoccus sp.
ATTGGCACGCGCCGACTGTACCTCAATTTTCCTATCCATGCCGCCTTCTGTAGTTTCAACCGTAAAGGGGATTTTGTAACCATTTCCACCTTTTACTTCTTTATCATCCGAAAGCATTTTTATGCTTAAACCTCTGTCAGCAGAATTGCTTATTTCCTTAATCAGTAAGCCCGTAGCGACATCATAATATTGCGTAGCCCGATCTTTACCATTATTGCTTGCTTTAAATACATTATAAACATCTTTGCCATCCAGTTTTTCCATATCATTGAGACTGTATGATATTCCGTATTTCTCAGGGTGCAGGTCGGCCTGTAAATCCGCTTCCTGCTTATATTCATTCAAGCCGTCGCCACTGATTTCCTGTTTTTGCCCCTGTGCTTCCTGATAACCTTTATCGCCATTTATTATCATTTTTTGCATGATATTGCCATTAGATTCCACAGTTTGAAGCAATTTATCAGGCGAAGCCACAATTTGAATTACTCTTACAGCGGAGCCCCCCATGTCCATGCTTCCAAAAACCGTTAGGTCTTTCAGCCCTTCGATAGCCGCCTTACCACCAATCGCATTTATATATTTACTTAAAACATCATCAATGCTTATTCCATTGATTACCTTGCTTTCCTGTGCTTCCACGGGGTTCCCGTAATTATCATAATAAAGCAATTTTTCATCCGCGCTGAATTTTTTCAACTTAGCAGCTTCAGACTGATTACCAACAACAACAATGTGTGCCTGTTGAGGGTGTATATATTTTTCTGCCATCGCCTGAATCTCGGAAACATTAACTGCACTCACATTTTTTAGATAATTTTTGTAGTAATCTTTTGGCATGTTATAACGTTCAATATTAATTGCATACTGCGCAATTGTCTGTGGGCTTTCCAGGCCTAATGCAAAAGTTCCACTCATGTAATTCAAGGTATTTTGCAAAATCTGCTGATCTACCGGTTCCGTACGAAGGCGATTCATTTCTATCAACATTTGATCAATGGAGCTATCTGTTACTACATTGCGACATTTAGCATAAAGTTGGGCCGTACCCATGATATCATCCGGGTTGATTCTGGAATAGGCGCCATAAGTCCACGCATGTTTTTCTCTGAGGTTCAGAAAAAGACGTCCCTGAGAGCTGCCACCGAGGATTTCATTCATGGCGCGCACCTTTATCACGTCGGGAGCGCCGGGTTGTAACGCCACCGGGTAAGTAATTGCAATGACACTTTGAACAGCTCCGGGTCTGCTTACAAAATCTACCGTAGTTTTTGCAGGAGGAACCACAGCCGGATAATTGGTTTTCGGAACATCAGCTCTTTCCCAAGCTCCAAAATACTGCTGCACCATTTTTTTTGCTTCCGCAACAGTTATATCACCAACTACCGCCATATAGGCGACATTTGGGCGAAAATAAGTGTGATAATATTTATTGCAATCAGATAACGTAACATTTTCCACAGTTTGTTCCGTAGTAATTTCACCGTACGGATGGTTTTTCCCAAAATTCAAAACACCGGAAACATTTTGAAGCATGGCATCAGGATCATTTTCCTGCGTAGCCAGACCTGATTTAGTTTGCTTCTTTAACTTATCAAGCTCTGTTTGCTTGAATTGAGCATGCATCAGCGCGTCGCTCATCAAATCCAGGAGTTGGCCCTGAAACTTAGACAGCGATTGCCCAAAGATAGCATTACTTCCGGCTCCAATATTGGCTCCAATCTCATCCATTTCCTGATCGAACTGATCTTTGTTACGCTTTTCTGTGCCATGTGTAAGCAGTTCTCCAACGAAATCATAAGTACCTACCTTGTCTCCTTCTGTTTCGGGACGAATATCGAGCTGAATAGAATAAGTGACAATCGGCATCTTGTGATTTTCCACCACAAACACCTTTAGCCCGTTATCCAAGGTAAAAGTCTCTGCATCCCCAAGATGAATTTCAGGAGCCGGGCCGGCTTTGGGACGGATACTCCGGTCTAATGTTTGCGCATGAATGGCTGTAAACAGAGACAG
>DATJDF010000382.1:0-6919 GCA_035497555.1 Arachidicoccus sp.
AAATCCTTTATTAAGATGAATACAATCAAAAAAATGGACATGAAATATTTAATAAAATACCGCTATTTATTTATAGGATTTTTAGGACTCAGCCTGCTGCTTACCGCCTGTAAGACGGTACCGCAGGCAGCGGTTCCAGAGGCTCCTGTTCCCCCGAGTTACCGGGGCGCAGATCAGGGAAACGCTAAGCGTACAGATACTACTAAAAATATCGCAGACATACCCTGGCAGGATTTTTTCCAGGACACCACTTTAAAAGGACTTATCCGCAGTGGGCTCGATTATAATTATGATCTGCTGCGCGCAATCAAAAGAATCGACATCGCTGAGGTCCAGTTGAAACAGGCCCGCCTGCTCAACCTGCCCTCCGTTGGACTTACCGTAAGCGGCCAATACAACCGTCCTTCTGAAAATGGCCTGAATGGTCAAAACATTCAATCAGTTACGGGTTCAAAACATTTTGAAGATTATACTGCGGCCCTTGATCTATCCTGGGAAGCTGATATTTGGGGAAAAATCAGGCAGCAAAAACAGGTGGTATTAGAACAGTATCTTCAGACAAAGGAGGCACGCCATGCAGTCCAGACAAAGTTGATCGCCGACATTGCACGTGGATATTACAATCTGCTTGTATTAGATCAGCAATTGCAGATCGCGACCTCAAGTCTGATTCTTGCTGATAGTACACTTGCGCTTACACAGTTACTTAAAACAGCTGGCAAGGTAAATGAGCTCTCCGTACAACAAACAGCCGCTCAAAGACATACAGTAGCCCTGCTTATTCCGGACCTACAGGGCAACATAACTGAGCAGGAAAATGCCCTGAAATTACTGACGGGGCAGCTGCCGGGTCGAGTAGAAAGAGACATTACACTTGGAGAATTAAAAGCACCAAACGGTTTTGCCACAGGGCTTCCTGCCGAACTGATCGGACACCGCCCTGATGTACGTTCTGCTGAACTGGATCTCAAAATTTCTATAAGTAAGATTGGCATTGCGAAAGCCAATATGTACCCTTCTCTTCGTATTACTGCTTCAGGGGGTGTGGAAGCCTTGAAAGCCAGTAAATGGTTTAACCTGCCAGGTTCATTGTTTGGCCTGGCGGCAGGCTCTGTTCTCCAGCCCATTTTTGAGAAAGGTGCTTTGAAAAGAGATTATAAAGTAGCTGAATTACAGAAAGAAGATGCGGTACTGGGGTTTCGTCAGAAAGTGTTGGGAGCAGTAACCGAAGTGTCAGATGCATTGACGCATTTCAGCAAATTAAAAGAAAGTGCAGTGATTGCAAATAACCAGGTTGAGACATTAAATCAAGCAATTGATAATGCCTCCCTTCTATATAAAAGTGGGCTCGCTAATTATCTTGAGGTCATTAGTGCCCAAAATAACGCCTTACAGGCGAAGTTAAATCTGGCATTTATTCACGGCCAGGAACTTAGTTCTACAGTGGATATATACAGGAGTTTAGGAGGCGGGTGGAAATAGTCCACCCTGCTTCCTATTCTTTAACCCATTTAAAATGTGCTTAATGCCGGATGAGGTGCAAATAGTTCATCCCCGGCTTTTCGAATAGAGTTTTAAGATTTAAACATTAAATAATCAAAAAGATGAAAAAACTTATAGGTAAAGTAGCCGTCGTAACAGGTGCTTCAAAAGGCATCGGTGCATCAATCGCCATTCATCTTGCAGCCGAAGGCGCTAAGGTAGTGGTTGGTTACTCATCCAGTAAAGATGGAGCGGATAAAGTTGTAGCAAGTATTGTGGATAATGGCGGTTCAGCCATTGCGGTCAGTGCAAATGTGGCCAATAAAGCAGAAGTTGAAAACCTGTTTGAACAGACGATTCAGCATTTTGGCAGGCTGGATATACTGGTCAATAACGCTGGAGTCTATGACTTTTTACCCATTGAATCCTTAAGTGAGGAAAATTTCCACCGCACATTTAATATCAACGTGTGGGGGTTATTACTTACCTCCCAGACAGCTGTCCCTCATTTTGATCAGCAAGGTGGCAGCATTATTAATATTAGTTCCGTTGTATCCACCTCACCGATAGCGGGTGCATCAGTTTACAGTGGCTCCAAAGCTGCCGTTGATGCAATCACCCGCTCCCTCGCAAGAGAACTGGGTAACCGGAAAATCAGGGTAAATGCACTTTCTCCCGGCATGATAGAAACAGAAGGAGCACACTCAGCCGGAATCATTGGCAGTGATTTACAGAAACAAGTTGTCGCCGGCACAGCACTTGGTCGAATTGGTCAGCCGGAAGATATTGGGAAAGTCGCAACTTTTCTGGCCTCTGAGGACGCTGCCTGGGTTACAGGTGAAGCCCTGGTTGCCTCTGGGGGTCACCAGTAACCCAAAATAAATTGCTGAATTGACATTAGATCGTCTTTTGTCTGCTGCCTGGTAAAAATTGAGCCGATCCTTTTAGGGGACCGGCTCTACTATTTTATTCTGTCAGAGAAAATTTCATATTAGGCTTATTGTCGGCTAAACTGGTAATAGACATAACCTGTTTCTCCATCTACATTCACCGGAGAAACCAATGTAAATCCTTGTGGGGTAACATCTGTAAGATCCAATAAGTAGCCTTGTGTTACTTTCTTGGCTTTCTGTCCATCGATGATTTTCAACTGGAATTTCTTCTGGCCATCCTGATCGGTACGAACGGACCAAACTATATTACGGACTCCGGCATAACAATCAGCGTTATCCTGAATCGCATAGGTACCATACCCATTATGGGGCAGGTTCCAGCTACTCCCAATAAAACAATTTGGGGTAACGTCATCAAATACGGTCGTTTCCAATTTGATTTTTGTAAGAATAGTAGCCGAGGTGTTGCCAGCATCATTAAATGTTTCCTTATGGGTACTGGAAGCTGTATTGACCCCTTCTACATGTACGTCTGTAACGGTGTATTTACCGTTTAAATTCACTTTATTGATGGTATGCGATGTGGTGGAACAGGCACCAAAAACGAGTGCCGCCGCTGCAAAAAGAAAGGTACCGAAATGTTTTTTCATGCTTTTAGTTTTTATGTTAAACGTTAATATTCAATAGTTATTGGATTTATGGATAAATATTGGCTCAAAAATGTACATTTTTTATAATGCAATTGAGATGCCAAAATATCACTGAAGCGAAGTTTACCAGCTTGCCCGGGCAGACGGACTTACACTTAAGGGGCTAAATTGACTGGCTTGAAACTTGAAATAACCAGTCATAGCAATCATTGCAGCGTTGTCTACACAATACTGAAAATCCGGTCTGAAAGTGCGAATATTATTTTGCTCACCAAAATTTTTAAGTGCCAGCCTGAGTCCACTGTTGGCACTGACCCCACCGGCGATGCAAACCTGACTGATTCCTGTTTGCTCAACCGCCCTTTTAAGCTTTTTCATGAGCACCTTTATAATCGTATGCTGTATGGAGGCTGAGAGATCATTTAAATTCTGTGAGATAAAATCAGGGTTTTCCCGGGTTTGTTTTTGTAAAAAATAAAGTACAGAAGTTTTGACTCCACTAAAGCTAAAGTCCAGGTCGGGTACATTAGGTTCGGCAAACTTAAACGCCAGCGGATTACCTTTACTGGCATTTTTATCAATGAGTGGACCGCCCGGATAGGGTAATCCCAGAATCTTTGCGGTTTTGTCAAAGGCCTCGCCTGCGGCGTCATCAATCGTCTCTCCTAAAACCTCCATCTTCAGTGGGCTGTCCACCTTCACAATCTGTGTGTGCCCCCCCGAGACCGTCAGGCATAGAAACGGGAAGCTAGGAGTTTCCTCTCCGATCAGATTAGCCAGTACATGCGCCTGCATATGATGTACGGCAATCAGCGGTTTATTCAATGCCAAAGCCATCGATTTGGCAAACTGGGCACCCACCAGCAAGCTTCCTATCAGTCCGGGAGATTGGGTAAATGCGACGGCATCAATGGTGTCTAATTCGCATTTTGCGGCCGTAAGAGCGGTGGCTACTACCGGTACAATATTTTGGATATGCACTCGACTGGCGAGTTCAGGGACGACACCGCCATACTGTTCATGAATTTTCTGGGAGGCAATAATGTTGGAGAGGATTTTACCATCAATACAAATAGCCGCACTTGTGTCATCACAAGAACTTTCAATGCCTAATATCGTTATATTCCGGTCATTCACCTGCATACTGTTTTGAATCTTAGAAGCAAAATTACTCTAATATCCAATCCATTCAAAACAAATCAGCAATAGTAAAGAGCAAATTGAAGTTGAGAATAAAATATAATATTCAAAGCATATTTGAAAGCTTATGAGCTGCGAACATCCCAAATTAATCCACTAATTGCTTCGAATCGCCACAACTGGATTGAGTCTGGCAGCGATGGTAGCCGGAATAATCCCGGAAAGGACACCCAGTCCAATACAGATGGAGAAGGCAAGTATGATGATATTTCCTGCAATGACAATAGGAAATGGCAGGATCGCACTCAAGGCTAAAGCAAGGATCCAGACCAGCATCAAACCGATAAGCCCCCCTATAATACACAAAAAGGCACTTTCAATCAGAAACTCTGTCAAAATTGTACGGCTCTTTGCGCCAATCGCCTTTTTAAGCCCAATCTGCCCTCGACGCTCCCTTACCGTGACAAACATAATATTTGCGATACCAAATCCCCCAACAAGCAGTGAGAGACCGGCAATTGCCCATCCGCCCATATTCAGTGCGCCAAACATTGTATCAATCTGTTCTCTGAATAGATTGATGTCATTTAATGCAAAATTATCATCCACTTTGGGGCTGAGCCTTCTAACCTGGCGCATGAGACCTCGCAATTCATCGATAAGTGCAGTATTTGGCACCCCGTCCTTGCCTTTGACAAAAACCTGCGGGCTCAATTTCTCCGCATTATAAACAGAGGCGAAAAAATTATAAGGAATAACAATACTTTGGTCAAACTGGAAAATATTGATCATCTGGCCCTGTTTTTTGATCACTCCAAGCACAATGACTTTATGGCCATCAACATCGATCTTTTTACCAACAGCCAGCGCAGGGTCCAGGAAAAGCTGTGTTGCCACTTCCTCTCCTATTACAGCAACCGGCATCCCTCTTGTAAATTCACTCATACTCATATACCGACCGTAGGAAAGATCGACCGTCTGCACCTGATTGAACTCTTCAGAAGTTCCGTATACATTACCCGCATAAGTATTATCCTTATACTTCAGAACAGAATTTGTATTATTGAGATAATACATATGTTCTGCGTAGGAAACATTGCGCTTAAGAAATTCAAATTCAGAATATTTTACCTCTGGTCGGTTGATAAATTTCCACCAGGGATAATCATTGGTATTCAAAAACTCCCATTTGCCGACCTGAACGGTATTGGAGCCTAACTCATTCATATCGGACTGTACCTTTTGTTTCAGGCTATTGACCAGTGCTAATACACCAATTATACAAAATATGCCAATAGTAATGCCAAACAGCGAAAGAAAGGTCCGCAGCTTGTTTACCTTCAATTCCTGCAGAGCCATCAGGAAACTATTCCATAAGATTCTTAATAATTTACGCATATTACTATCCAAACCTACGGCAAAAAAACAATTGGAAGGTAAAAAAAGGGATTTTTTGTATAGATGGATTATAGGAAGGTTATCTGGTACAAAAACTGGAAATTTATTTCATTAATTTTTTGGTTATAATATTTAATAGTTTACTTTTGCATCCCGTAATCGAAAGAAAACGGCATCGGGGCGTAGCGTAGCCCGGTCATCGCGCCTGGTTTGGGACCAGGAGGTCGCAAGTTCGAATCTTGCCGCCCCGACAAAAGGACAAAATAGATTAACACTGTTTTGTCCTTTTAATTTATAGCCGGACTGTTCACCAAAAAGCAAATCCATTAAACGAATTTGTCATTCAAGCCAGATAGATATTTTTCAAGGCGTTCCATATTTTGCACCTGTCTTTCGCCAGCTCTATGCGCTTTAACGATTATTTCTCGCATTTCAATTGCTTCAAATAACAAAGTCCATTCAATTTGAGTATCACTACTATTTGGCAGAAAAAGAACCGTCGTTATGAAATGCGGATTAAAATGTTCAAAAGTTCTTCCCATCCGGACCCCGCAAGGTTATCTCCCATTTGCCAACTTCCCGAAAGTCCAATTTATGAATCCTGCGGGTAAATCCTCCAGGGGTCTATCAGTATATCAGGTGTCCTGGACGCTGGTCCAAACCTTCCAGAGACGCATTACGGGCGCTTCAAACCCGTTTTAATATCTGACTGACCAATGCCTTTCTATAAAATACCTTACCGTCCTTAGCCAGCAAGACCACACCGCCCGGTGCAATATCAGGCAGCCTGACTGTGATCAGCGAATCCGCGCTTTTGCCGAATTGTCTGGGGTTAACCTGTGCATTAATTGTCGCAAAAGGCAAAACCAACAATAGAGTAAAGAGGCAATATTCATAATTAAGTAGCTATTATTAACCGGGCAATTTCACCGACCATCCAACCCCTTGCCATCAAATATCTGTTGCATATACTTTTCTATTCTGGCCGCCCGGGTTTTGGACTGTTTAGCCGCCGAAAAATATAAAATATAGGCTCTTTTCCTTCCTGGGGTCAAACCATCGAATGCAGTTTTCAATGCGGGCATTTCTTTCAATTTGAGCTTAAACTCATCAGGAACCTTGTATTCAGATGTCTTTTTAAATTTCACATTCAGGCCTGATCTTTCTACTTCTATGGCTTCAAAAATATAGGCTTTCAAGCTTGCCGCCATGGCTAAAATTTCTTTACGATCTGTAAACCGGATCTGGCGCGTTGCCTGGGTATTCTTAGTCTGCTGGATAAGGATCCTATCTGCATCGTTAAGCAATGCTCCTTTAAAAAATAGCAGGGCAGAGTACTCCTTGAAGACATGTATT
>DATJDF010000383.1:0-7456 GCA_035497555.1 Arachidicoccus sp.
CAAATAAAAGCTGAATCCGCCTCTTCTATCTTGTAAGAATATGGCAGCCATTTTTGGCTCTTCAGTCTTTCCTTTAAAGCTGAATTTACCATCCGTAACTTTTGCGGAATCTAATATAATAGAATCACCTGCATTTGTCCGGAAGAAAATCAAAGAATCTTTTAATCCCGTTATATCTCCGTTAATCGTATAGCTGTCTTTTGCTGTTTGGGTAGAACAGGCAAACAGCCCGATCGCCAAAACGGACAAGGAACCCAAAATAACGCGTTTGTTCATGCTAATTTTTTTGTTACTAAATGAATAATCTAGTAAAGTTAAACAAAATAATGTGTTACAATACATAATCACTTCACTATTTTCGTTTTACCTTCGTCATTCAAAATAATTTTTCCGCATGAAATGTCTTCACCGAGCCGCATGGTTGTTATTGGCCTTTTTTTTGCTGAGTATCAGTTCATGCGGCATCTATTCATTCAATGATGTCAGTATTCCCGCTGATGTCAAAACCGTTAAAATTGGCTATATAGAAAACAAAGCACGTTATATCAATCCAAGCCTAAGCGCTCAGATAACGGATGCTTTTGTCAAAAAAATAGCCAGTCAAACAAAGCTGACCCGCATAGATGATAATAATGCCGATTATGTCATCAATGGCACGATCACCAATTATGATGTTACTACTTCTGGTGTAACAGCTAACCAAGCCAGTCTGAATAGACTTACAGTTGGTGTTCACCTGATATTGATTGATAACACGAAAAAGGAAACAAAGGATTATGACGTCAGTAGTTATTTTGATTTTGACGCTAACATTTCCTTACCTCAGGCAGAAAGCAAACTTATGGCTCAGATTATAAAGGACATGTCTGAAGCCATGTTCAATAAAATATTTTCCAACTGGTAAAAGTTCTAGGCATAATAAATTATGATAAACGCTGAAAATCAGATTATTGAAGCTCTAACCGGCTCACCGGAACTGGCAATGACTAAGCAGGAAGACTGGCTGGCAATGCTGGAAGAATTTCCTGCCTTCGGTATAGGTCATTACTTATTAGCCAAAAAATATAGCGGAGTTCATTCTCAGGATAGTACAAAGTGGCGGCAGACTGCAGCCAATCATTTTAGTGATATCCGTTGGCTGGATTACCTTTTGCAGCAGGAAGGTAGTCCATCATCCATAAAAGCTGTAGAAAGCTTGCAACCTTTGGCTGCTGTTCCGGTTACACGACCCGGTACAGAACTTCCGGCGCAGTTTGCAGAATCAGACCAAACTTTACAGGACACCAACAAAACTTTATCAACAGAAGAGACTCCGCTTACCCCACTCGTTACTGCAGCAGCGCAGCCAGAATCCCTACCATCATCATCTGTCTTAGCTAAGAAGGGAGAGGTCGACGAGGTGCCTGTTGAAAATCAAAGAATTAGCTCCCTTATAAGTGCGCAACTCGCTGATTTTCAAAAACCAATAAGTAGCGATGCTAAACTGGCAGTTGATAAAGATCCTTTGTACAGAACTGATTATTTTGCTTCTCAGGGAATATCATATACCAAAAACCAGGATGAGTTGGGGAAAAAAGTCAAGAAATTCACGGACTGGCTGAAAGAAATGAAGCAAAACAGTCCTACCGTTCCCCAGTTACACACTACACCTCAGGAGGAGCAACAGGTCATCCGTAAGGCTGAAGACTCCTTGAAAAACGAAACCATACTCACTGAATCAATGGCAGATGTACTGCTGCAACAGGGCAAAATGATTCAGGCCAGGGAAATATATCAGAAATTAAGTTTGTTATATCCCGAAAAAACAAGTTATTTTGCATCCAAAATTGATTCATTACATTAATTAAATATAATTTATGGCGCTTTTGTTTTTCATACTGGTCATTATCGTTTCTGTCGTTTTGGCCTTTTTTGTATTGATTCAGAACCCAGAAG
Source organism: Arachidicoccus sp. (assembly GCA_035497555.1). GTDB lineage: Bacteria > Bacteroidota > Bacteroidia > Chitinophagales > Chitinophagaceae > Arachidicoccus. The sequence continues at coordinate 1,936 of DATJDF010000383.1, forward strand.
GTGGCGGACTTTCCGGATCTATCGGTGGATTCAGCAACCAGATTATGGGGGTGAAGAAAACCAATAACGTATTAGAAAAAGGAACCTGGCTATTTGCGCTAGTTATCGGCCTAATGTGTCTTTTTTCAGTTGTATTGTTTACAGGTGGAACCACCAGTGACAATGGCGCACTGAAAAATCTAAATACAAATATCCCGGTTCAGTCAGCTCAGCCCCAGACGACACCTGCACAAAATGCAACACCTGAGGCGGCACCTGCAGACCAACCCGCAAGTATTCCTGCAGAACAGCCTGCTAAATAAGGTTTTAGAATAAAAATATTCAATCCCTGTCTTTTAGGAAGGCAGGGATTTTTTCGTTAATTTGCAGATGGCACGACACTTGACATAAAGTAAGTAAAGTCAATAATAAAATTCCATGAAAACTATCGGAAAATTTTTTACCATCATCATCCTGCTTGGAGCCATCCTCTTTGCCTGGCTGATTTTTTCTGCCAATACGACCTTTAATGGCACACAGAAATACCTGTATTTTCGCCCATCTGGTCCCACCCCTTCTGTACAGATTAAACAACAGCTGGATACAGGCAAAATCATCGATAATGTCAAGGTTTTTGATTTCCTGGCCAGGCATACCAACGCATATGCACATCTCACTCCTGGTCGCTTCGCTGTAAAAAAGGGAATTTCTGTCTACGGCTTATTAAAACTACTTCGAAAAAACAGACAGGATACGGTGCATTTTACCATCAAAAGAGTGCGTACCCGTCAGGGGCTTGCAGGTATGCTGGGGAAGAATCTCATCACGGACTCTGCCTCTACTTATCTTTTTCTAAGTAATAATGATTCTCTACGCCCTTTTGGTGTTGATACATTTACCCTCAATACGCTCCTTATACCCGGCAGTTATGACTTTCAGTGGCAATACACTACTGCGCAGGTATTGAGTATATTTGCCCGTGCAAAAGACAATTTCTGGGCACAAAACAATCGCAAAGCGCGTGCAGCGGCCCTCGGTCTGACACCTGAACAAGCCTGCACCCTTGCTTCCATTGTAGAGGATGAAACCATGAAAAACAGCGAAAAGGATACCATTGCAAGTGTTTATCTCAACCGCCTGAACCAGCATATGGCTTTAGGTGCTGACCCGACGATCAAATTTGCTTTAGGCAATTTTGAGTTACAAAGAATACTGAACCAGGATCTAAAAGTAAATTCCCTGTATAATACTTATTTGCACACCGGCTTGCCACCCGGACCTATTTGTACGCCCGATACGGTCACTGTTGAAGCAGTACTGAATGCCCCTAAAACAAATTATCTATACTTTGTCGCCAAACCGGATTTTAGCGGCTATCATAACTTCAGTGCAGATTACCAGACGCATCTGAAACTCGCAAAGGATTTTCATGATGCACTTGATAAACGAAATATACAATAAAAAACACAGATAATTTTTGACAGAACTAGAAACCAAAATATTACAATCTGCCCCGCTCAGGCTACTAAAACGATTGCTCAAAGCAATTCGTGTTCCAGGTGCCCGATCGGTCAATTTCTATGAAGTCGTCAAGTTATTTGTGGAGCAGGTGAATAAGGAAGGACTGAATGTCAGGGCAGGTGCCATTTCCTTTAATCTGATGATTGCTATCCCAGCCTGTTTATTATTTCTTTGCACCCTTATTCCTTACTTACCTACTTCCAAGATGTTTTATAGGGAATTACAGCAATTCGTATTAAGTCTTACCCCTAATGTAGGTGCGCGTGCCTTAATGCTCAAATTCCTGGAGGATATTTTCGGCAAAACCAAAAACGGCCTTTTATCGCTCGGTTTTATATTTGCCATTTTCTTTTCATCCAATGCGATGATGGGCATTATACGGACATTTGACCGGTCCCTTAAGGAAAGAGCCAAAACGAATTTCATCAAAAAAAGGCTTCGGGCGATGCGGTTGACAATGATTTTATTTCTGCTGTTCCTGGGCACCATGATTATCTCTATGGGGCAAGGGCTATTTTTTCACCGCATTATGGGCTTACTCGATATCCATAATTTACATGTCCAGCAATTGATAAAAAACCTGCGCTGGATCGTTATCGCAGCACTATTTTTTATCAGTATATCCGTTATCTATAAATATGCTCCGACCGTAGACAAACGAAAACGGCTGTTATCCCTTGGATCCATTATCGCTACCTGTTTGTTGATCGTATCCACTACTTTATTTTCTTTCTGGGCACAAAATTTCTCCAATTACAGTAAATTTTATGGCACGATTGGTTCCGTATTGGTTATTATGATGCTGATATTTGTCAATTCCTTTGTATTGCTGATTGGCTTTGAATTGGATCTGAGTATTGAAGCGCTCAAGGAACAGCATAAAAATGTCTCCCGCACTTCAAACTCACTTGCCCAGGCAAAAGCCACCAGTTCGACAACGCAAGACGACGCAGGCCCTCAGACAGATAATCCTGCAGATGCACTCGCAGGTTAAATTTCACGACCATTTCCTCAAGCCTGTTTTTCCTGCTTTAACAGATGTAGGATTTTAGCGAACAGCAGTTACCTGATAGCCCGCAGTACGTAATAAATTAAGGACGCCGTTTTTTCCGGGGAGATGCCCTGCACCTACCGCGAAAAAAGTAGGGACTTTTTCCATTATTTCTTCAATTTTCGGTACCCACCGGCGGTTGCGCTCGTCCAGCAATCGATCTTTAAAACGTTCAAATCCCGGTGAATCCAGTGCCAGTTGATATAAAGCATCGAGGTGCTGCGCAGTATATTCCCTAACCATTAACTGGTATTGCGCACGTGAATAAGCAAGACTATCGGCCAGTTTGATAATCATCTGCGACAGATCCCCTTTTGGTAGTCCTTCAAAAATGCTTAATTGCTCTTGTAGGGTTTCCAGGCCAATCACCGGCAGCTTCCGGGCGATTTCCTTTTCCATGAGCTTGTTCTCATAAGCAATAGGTGTTTCGCAATCCACTGACTTTAAAGCCAGAATAGAATATAATAAAAACGGTTTGAACTGTTCAAAAGCGTCGATGGGTAGTCCAAGTGAATCATTTAAGAATTTTGAGATTTTAAGGTAGTCTGCCTCTGAAAAGTAATCTTTCAGTAACTTTCCTTCCGGAAGTGCCAGGGCTTCCATCGTTGCCGCCTGCATATTGGTATCTGCCATCGGTAATTCCAGACACAATTGCTGGGTAGCCATTAATGCATTTTGCATCGAATCGGTCCAGAAATAGTTATCTGAACATATCATATGAATGGTGCCAAACACATAGGAAGGTGTATTCAATCCTTTCCCTTCAATTTTCCAAAGCAAAGACTCTGCCTTAACCCTCTTGTGTTTAGTGGGGGGCAATTGCGCATAAACCAGGGTAAAACCCAGCAAAAAGCATAAGGAAAAACCGAAGCGCCGTCTCATATGTTTTCTAAATTTTGTGTAATATTAACGGAATTGCCCCAATATTCCATATAGTGACTAAACATATATTTCGGTAGATTAGAAATCAACACTTTCCTTTTGAACAGCCTCTTGTCTTAAAATCCGATATCTTTACGCAATGGAAAAACACCTCGCACGACATATAGCCACTGCACAACCTTTACTCGAAGCTTACAGGCCGGGAGAACCCTTCCATCTTTTTCTCAAGAAGTATTTTGCGCAAAATAAAAAACACGGATCCAAAGACCGAAAAGCTATTACGGCTATCTGTTATGCATATTTTAGACTGGGACGGAACCTTTTAGACATGGATTTCGAATCTCGTATCAAAATCGCACTGTTTGTTTCGAGTTTTCAGACAAAAATACCAGAAGGCTATTTTGATCCTACCTGGGCTTCGTCTGCCAATAAAACGCCAGAAGACAAATTCAGTTTTCTTCAGACTTTGTATCCGCAGATGCAATTTGAACTGCTATTCCCATTTACTGCAGCGCTCTCAAGTGATATTCAAAAGGATGCATTAGAGCGTTCCATTTTACATCAACCCGATTTATTTGTCCGGATCCGGCCCGGACACGGTCCGGCCATCCTGCAAACCCTTAAAGAAAGTGGTCTGGCTTTTAAACAACTGGATGTTAATCTCCTTGCCTTTCCCAGTACAACCAAATTAGACCAGATTTTGCCCATAGATGCAAAAGTGGTTGTCCAGGATGTGAGTTCACAGGGGACCGGGCAGTTAATGCAAATTGTAAAAGCTACCCACACCCAAAATGCCGGCAATCCGGACGGCCAACTGAAAGTCTGGGATTGTTGCGCCGCCAGTGGCGGCAAATCAATTCTGGCCAGGGATATACTCGGGCCGGTGGATCTGACTGTTTCCGATATCCGGTCTTCCATCTTAAAAAACCTTCGCGGGCGCTTCGCAGTTGCAGGTCTTTCAACATACAAAGCACTCCAGCTGGATCTCACCACGGCCAATTCTCTTCCATCTAAGGAAAAATTCGATTTTATTATCTGTGATGTCCCCTGCAGCGGCTCAGGGACATGGGCGAGAAGCCCGGAGCATCTTCTCTTTTTTGAACAGGATAGTCTCCATGAGTTTCATCAATTGCAATCGCGTATTTTGCAGCAGGTTATTCCATTTCTGGCTCCTGGCGGTTTCCTGCTTTATCTTACCTGTTCGGTATTCGAAATTGAAAATGAAGCCGTCACGCAGTTTATTCAAGCGCAGGGGCATTTAAACCTTGTGCGTATTCAAACATTTAAAGGTTATCAACAAAACGGGGATTCTATGTTTGGTGCATTGTTTTCTAAAGCAAAATAACGTTACTTTGCAATTAAGGATTAAAAAGCACCCGATGCAAAAAACCTACAAAATATTATCCTACCTTAAGAATAAGTACATCATAGCAGTATTGGTATTTCTGATGCTGATATTCTTTTATGACCGGAATGATATTTTTGTACAGCTGGAAAGATCTGAGCAACTGAATACTTTGCAGAAAAGCAAGTCCTTTTATCAAAATGAAATTGATAAAACAAAAAAAGAGTTGACCAGCCTGGAAGGTAGCCCACGTGCAGTTGAAAAATATGCCCGAGAACATTTCTTCATGAAAAAGGATAATGAAGAAGTTTTTATTGTAGATTCTGTCGCTAAGGAAGTAAAACCTTAAGTCAGAATTTGGCAGTAGGATATCCCTCAAAATTTCCCGGAAGTTACAATATCAGTAACTTTCCTGCGTTTTAAGTGGAATCCAACATGATAATATGGCAAATTTTTACCCTCGTTTTTTTCTCCCCTATTTATATAATGAACAAAATCAGGCAGTTAAGCGAACAGTTGTATGTGGCCCTTTAAAAAGTGTTAAAGGTGGCATTTACAAAAACCGCAAAAAGGCAGCAGTGAATAATAATTCCTACAGAAGAAAATCCGGCATTCGGCGTAACTTTTTGTTACAAAGGCGTGAAAAAAGGTACTTAGATCAGTTGCTGAAAATCCATCAGCCTGACCCATCGGTAATCTCCAGGATTTTGCAGTATGCAAGCCGTTCCCTTTAGACTGTCCCT
>DATJDF010000384.1:0-3549 GCA_035497555.1 Arachidicoccus sp.
CCTGAGGTATATCAATATAGATTATTGTGCCACCTGCACCGGATTCAATTCTTGCTTTGCCGTTTAGTGCCCGGCTGCGTTCCATCATGCTCAACAGACCAAATGAAGATTTGCTGGAAAGTGCCTGCTCGACATTAAATCCATGACCATTGTCCTTAATGGTTACTTCTAACCGGTCTCCCGACTCAAGAATATCAATCCTAGCAGCAGTTGCATCCGCATTTTTGATAATATTATTCAACGCTTCTTGGATAATACGGAATAATTGCAGCTCCTTTTGTTTATTTAGCGACCTTCCATATTCAATATTTGCCGTAACGAAAAGCTTTTCCGTGCGCATAATTTGTTCGCAAATGGTCATTATGCTGCTTTTAAAACCAATCTGATCAAGCATTGTCGGATGAATATTACGAGATATTGCACGAACTTCATTGATGACTGCATCAATTTTTGCGGGTGTAATCTGCTGGATCTGGTTTTTTAATAAGAGTAGATCCTGGCTTAATCCGTCATGGAGATCCCTTGCGATCCGACCTCGCTCCTCCTCGGTTTTCTGCAAGAGCTGTTGCATAAACTGTTGCTGTTGCTGAACCTCTTTCTTTTTGCGTTTTAGGGTACTTCGTGTGGACAGAAATGCAATACTCGAAATGAGAATGACGATAATCAATATGAGTAAATGATTGAAACTATTTTTTTGTGCAAGCTGCCGCTCCTGTATCTCAATTCTCAATTCCTTTTTTTGACTGTCATATTTAGTTCGTAGTTCAACAATGTCACGGTTGTTCAACCGGTTTAACATTAGGTTCGTAACGGAATCAAATTGCAGATAATAAGCTAAAGCAGCTTTGTCATCGCCTTTAAAAGCGGCAATTTGATATAAACTGTGCAATGCTTTGCGGCCATTAGATAGATCATTACTTTTTAGGTACGCCGCGGCGTACTGGCGAATCGCGGCAATATCTTTACTTACGTCCCGCTCCATACTGTAGGCAGGGGTTGAATAAATAGTGAAAATGTGATTTTGAGATTCACTGTTAAACTCGTTTAAAATCGGCTTGCTCAGTTCAAAATAAAACCTTGCTTTTGCTAATTCTTTACGGGTGGTGTAGATATCTCCCAGATTGTTATATAAAATAAAGGCGATACTAGGATTGTTAATACCGGCGTCCAGTAATTTGAGTGCGCGCTTATAAAAGTACAAAGCAGAATCAGCATTACCCAGATTAGAGTAAGAGGTGCCGAGACTCACATTGCCAATGAAAGCGGATCCGCTGTCTTTTTTACGCTCGAAATAACCTAAGGACAGCTTCTTGAGGGGAATGGCTTTATGCTCGTCGTCCATTTCGTCATAAACATTGGCCAGATTGCCCATATTACCGATCAACTGCGCGCTGTCATTCATGCGTTCGATAATCTTAATGGCTTCTAAATAATATTTGGCTGCCTTATTAAGACTGCCCTTTTGCATGAGTGCCTGGGCGTATAAAGTATAATAGGATTTATAGAGCGTATCATTAAACCGGTATTGAAATTTGATGGCACGACGCAGGTTCTTGATGCCACTGTCCGGTTGTTGATTAATGTAAAGATAATAAGCGGCCCTTTTGAAATAGGCGTCAATGCGAATCACGTCTTTATTTTGCTGATTTTTACTGACACGGCGGAAAAAGTTGAGTACCGTTGTATCCGGATGCGCATAGGCCGTAAAAAATAGTTTGGTGAAAACAGGCCGGAAAATTTGTTCCTGTTGGGCATCTGAAAAATTATCATAGAAGGTCTGCAGATTCTTTAGCTTTTCTGCAGGTGAAATGGCCCTGGTGTCCAAGGCAGTTAAATAGGTATTGACGCTATCCACCAGGCGCTCTCCGTTTGCATGCCCCGAATTTTTATTACCGCAGCCAGAAGATATTATGGCAACGATTAATATAAATAACCAGCTTCTGATAAAATATTTCTCCATCTTACAATTAGCCAGCTCCTGAATATCAGGGTTACCCCTGATTGTGTAACAATTTGAGTTACATTATCTTTGTTAAAGATTTAGCTCAGGAAAGCAATTAAATTTTTTTAAAGGTTCTACAAAGATAAGGATATTGTTGCTCTCCCGTGAGTTTCAATGCCTTAAATAAAGCTGTAATTGATATGGATTTTATAATTCATTGATTTATAATGTGTTGAATTATTGAATTTATTTGATAAAAAAGAATTTAAATACTGGGAGAGGTTATTTTGTTAATTTGGAGATTTTCGAGGAGCCGCAACCAAGGCTAACCACTCAAGATCAGGATGCTGAAAGAATTATCAACCAACATGAAAAATGGTAGAAATTCCTATCGTTAACGAAATTTGATTAATACCTCTCCTAATTCTTTTTAGCCTTCAGTCTGCCGTCCTTCCATTATTCCTTTTAGTTCCACCATCGTATATTAAACTTTTTGAAACCGGCTTGAGGCCATTACTTCGAGTATTGGTTTTCGTTAGTACCAGCTAAACAAGGATTTGACGGCTTCCAAATATTTTGCTGCATTGTCGTATAACGGGTTTCTTAATTGCTATTTATTGATCCTTAGCTCCCTGTTTTTAGAAATCTTTTAATATATTTACGACTCTGACTCAGATTGGAATACTTTTTAACCTATATAATGGAAGAAATACGTTTAATGCACGCTAATGGCGATAATATAGCCATAAAGAGTGGTTGGCCCGCGATTATGAAATCCTACCTTATTAAAGATGGCCTTAGTTATTATGCAAAGGTAGGGGCCCATGATTATATTTTGTTTCAAATGCGTAAGATTGGCCCCTTCTGCACCTGGCTGACAGATTATATGTTCAGAAAACCTATAACCCTTTCCTGTGAAATGATCTCTAAAGGGGTGGAATTCCATAATATGCTGGAAGGTGCGGGAATGTATAGTCTGAATAAAGGCAAAACCTGGCGCCGTGAATGCATGGGAGACCATAACATTCTTGTGAACGCACCTGCTTTTACGGTGGCTGCATTTACAGAACTACCGGTGCGGACCTTTGATATTCATGTGGAGGCAGATTTTTTTGCAGGTTTTGTTGAGCAGTATCCTCAATTATATCCGTTATTAGATGCACTGGAACAAAATAAAACCAGTGCACATTATCCAACAAAGGCAAAGAGCGGTTTGCAATTACGCTATCAGTTATCACAGATCATCGGTTTATACATGCAAGCCGTTCCATCAACAATAGGCGGCCGAAAGCAACAGGAAGCCGTCATTACCCGTTTGATTGAAAACAGCCTGGCGCTGATTGCCAGTCCACCTCCTAAAGTGCCTTCGGGTTATAGTTTCCTACAAACGGATATAGAGACGCTGGCCGGGATAAAAGAATTCATTACCGAGAATTTGATTCATCCGGAGGTTTTGAAAATGGCCACGCAGAAGTATTATATTAGTGGAGAAAAATTGCTTCAGGGATTTAAAATTCTTTTTGGTATGCGGCCGAAAGAATTTTTGATTCAACAAAGAGTTGAAAGGGTTAAAAAATTTATAATAGATGCACCTGAAGCCACCCATT
>DATJDF010000385.1:0-8834 GCA_035497555.1 Arachidicoccus sp.
ACGCAGTGCTGCATAGAATACACCTTCCCCGCCAAACAGTGTGTTTTTGATGCCGCCAATAAATTCTATATCGTACTGCACCTGGCCGGTAAATCCGACAATGCAGCCTGTGTCTACTTTGAGTAATTCGCCGGGCGTCAATTCTTTTTGTACAATATGACCGCCTGCGTGCATAAAGGCCATCCCGTCGCCTTCCAGTTTCTCCATTATAAAACCTTCTCCACCAAACAGGCCTGTTCCGAGTTTGCGCTGAAATTCAATACTGACAGAGACTCCCTTAGCCGCACATAAAAAGGCATCTTTTTGGCAAATAATCTTCCCGCCCAACTGATTTAGATTCAGGGGAATGATTTTGCCCGGATAAGGAGCCGCGAAAGAAACATGTTTTTTGCCAGTAACCGAGCTATTCGTATAGGCAGTCATAAAGAGATTCTCACCTGCAAGTAATCTTTTGCCTGCTGAAAACAGTTTGTTCAGGATGGAAGAATTTTCTGCACTGCCGTCACTGAAGATGGTTTGCATCTGGATACCGTCTTCCATCATCATAAAACTGCCCGGTTCGGCGATAGCCGTCTCTCCCGGATCCAATTCGACGGCGACATATTGCATTTCTTCGCCAATAATCTGATAATCTATTTCGTGATTTTGCATAAGGGTAGAAATATTAGAACTGTTAATTTGTTTTATCTTTTTTTATCCTTTTAACTATTTTGGGCTTTTTGGCGACGAGCTTATAAGAACCCTGTATGCTGTCTTTAATCAGTTTACCGGGTAAACTGCCATCTAATATTAAGGTATTCCAATGTTTTTTATTCATATGGAAGCCAGGGATAATGGAACTATGCATCTCACGAAGCTCCTCGGCCAGGTCCGGATCACATTTTACATTGAGTCTTAGGTGTAATTCATCAAAAGACATCAGCAAAAATACTTTACCGGAAGTTTTGTACACAAATGTTTCTGGCCCAAAGGGGAAGCATTCCTCAACTTCCCGATCAATTGCCAGGGCAAAATCACGGACTTCATCTAAATACATAAAAGGGTTTTATCAAAAATAATTGATTTTGACCAAAAAATTAACGGTAAAAAATATTTGGCAATTAAATATTTGTTGTAATATTGCACTTGAAACAGGCTTTAAGTAAAACAACCAGTTCATTTCTTTGCTTGTTTTTTCAAAAAAGATCATCATTTATCCTTCATTTATTTAATCATAAGCTACCTAGCGCCAATATCTATATGCGCGCTCAAGTGAAACCTCACATTTCAATTTATACATATTTATGTACGACATTTTGCAATTAAACGATATGTTGATCCCTGATCTTTTGAAGATTGCGGAACAACTTAAAGTCCCTGCCACGAAAAAAAGCGACAAACAAGACCTCATTTACAAAATCCTGGATAAACAAGCTGTGGATTTAAGCGAAGAAAGGAAGCCGGGCGACGGAAAAACAAAAACCACAAGGAAGAGAACGATAAAAGCAACGACTTCCAATACAACAGAAGACGCAGAAGTAATGAGTGATGAAAAGCCAAAGAATGCTGCCAAGCATACCGAAGAAACAGCACCCCGCAAAAGAGCCCGTAAAACGGTAAAAAAGGCACCGGTTGCCAAGGCGGAGAAAAAAGAAGATGGTGCAGATGCCGAAAAGGCCAATGTAAGATTGGAAAACAAAAAAGACAACAAGCCAGCTGTTAAAGAAAACCAGAAACCAGTGCAAACGACAAAGCAGCAGGAACAAAAGCCGGCCCCAAGAGTGCCGGAAGTGAAAAAGGCCGAAAAGGCAGCAGTATCAGATGAAACGCTTTCAGATGAAGATATCCCAAAAATATCTGAAGCATTTCTTGCCCTGTTAAGCAATGATGAAGATGATATCTCCGTTGAAGAACTGGAAAAACTCGATGAAGCTGACCTGATTCCTCCCGTAATTAACGACCGCCGGCCGAAGTTCCAAAAAAAGGAACCCGTTTTCAATATAGAATTTGATGGTATTATTCTCAGTGAAGGTGTACTAGAAATGATGCCCGATGGTTACGGTTTCTTACGTTCCTCTGATTATAATTATCTTTCCTCTCCCGATGATGTCTATGTTTCACCTTCTCAAATCAAATTGTTTGGGTTGAAAACAGGCGACACGGTGTACGGTTCCGTTCGTCCTCCAAAAGAAGGCGAAAAATATTTTGCTTTACTCAAAGTTGAAACCATTAATGGCAAAGGACCGGACGAAGTCCGCGACCGGGTGCCATTCGATTATCTTACGCCACTGTTTCCATTTGAGAAACTGAATCTTTATCAGAATTCCTCTAATTATAGTACCCGGATCATGGATCTGTTTACACCCATTGGGAAAGGACAGCGTGGTTTGATTGTTTCACCACCGAAAGTAGGTAAAACTGTATTGTTGAAAGAGGTGGCAAACGCTATTGCTGCTAACCACCCGGAAGTTTATCTGATGGTCGTGTTGATTGATGAACGCCCGGAAGAAGTTACAGATATGGAACGTAGTGTAAAAGCAGAAGTCATTGCTTCTACGTTTGATGAACCAGCAGAAAAGCATGTAAAAGTTTCTGCCATGGCACTGCAAAAGGCCAAGAGACTTGTCGAGTGTGGTCACGACGTTGTGATCCTGTTAGATAGTATTACCCGTCTTGCACGTGCTCATAATACAGTCGCGCCCGCCTCCGGTAAAGTATTGTCCGGTGGTGTGGAAAGTAATGCGATGCAAAAACCTAAACAATTCTTTGGAGCTGCCCGTAAGATTGAGCATGGTGGTTCCCTGACGATTCTTGCAACAGCTCTGGTGGATACCGGCAGCAAAATGGATGAAGTCATCTTTGAAGAATTTAAAGGTACCGGTAATATGGAATTGTTGCTGGACAGACGCCTGGCAAATCGCCGGATATTCCCTGCAATTGACATTGTTGCTTCTTCAACAAGAAGAGACGATTTACTCATCAGCAAGGATGTCCTTTCCCGCATCAATTTGCTGCGTGTTTACTTTGGTGATATGAAAACCGAAGAAGCAATGAATGATTTACTCAAACAGATGCGCGGCACAAAAAGCAATGAAGAGTTTCTGGCGAGCATGAATGGTTAATTTGTGTAAGATGAAATAGTAAACGAGCATGCTACGATCGATGCTATAAGATATATAAAAATGAACGGCGCTGGTTGATGTAACCAGCGCCGTTTTAAATGATAGCCATCCATCAGTATAAAGCCGGATCCTATTTATTGGAACTTCGAATCCGGGATGGAAGGATTAACCAGAATTTCATCAGCCTTTAATAATACTTCATGGCCCATATTAATCATCTTTTCTGTAAAAGGTAATTTTAGGCCATCTACTTCTTTATAATCGCTGAAAAAAGCAGTGCCATGCGCGGACGTTGATTTTACTTTCAAACCCGTTTCTACTGCATAATAATTAGTTGTCGTCTGACCTAATCCGTCCGTAATTACCACACGGTAAGCATTCTGCCCGTTAATTTGCTGGATGTCCTTTACTTCCAGCCGGACATCTTTATTTGTATAACCCAGTTCCGGGAAAATCATGGAAGAAGCACGCACTGCTTTTAGTGCCGGGCCTTCTAATGGTTTGGTATTTCCCTGTTGGGTAATACTGCCCTTTGAACCATTCAATAAAATCGTTAGAATGTCCATTTTGAGATCAGGTAACTTCATTGTCTGCAGATATTTATCCGGTGCCTTATAATACAATTCAACGTTCATTTTTGTGCCTTGTACTTCACCAGACATCTTTTCCGAAAAAGATTTTACTTTCTCAGCAGCCTGTTTCCCTCCGATGCTTTTCAGGTAATTTGCGATAATATCCGAAGCGTTAACATCTGCAGGTACCGCTATCGCTGAACTTGCGGCATTGGGCCATACGTTATTCGTGGAATCGATATCGGGATATTGCCTTTCAGGATCCAGGGTTATCTGTTTGATTTTTGAAGTTGTTTTTACCTGGAAGGTCCACTGGCCACCACGTTGCCAGATTTCAACGGGTAATTGCATTTTAATAGACTTTCCATTTTCTTCTGTAATTTCTAACTTGACCGGAAGTGGCATTTTGCCGAGATTCTCGATTGTTATAAGTGCCCCGTTTTCAGGCGCATCCTTCACATAAGCGACATCCTTAACGGCCTGGTCAATGGTCCAGTTGTTATAGAACCATCCGCGCCAGAACCAGCCTAGATCTTCACCGGTGCTGTTCTCCATGCTCCTGAAAAAATCAGCAGGTTGCGGGTGTTTGTATGCCCAGTCCTTTATGTACTGTTTAAAGCCGTAATCAAAGCGATCCGGGCCTAGTACAACATCTCTTAGGATCAGTAAGCCTACTGCAGGTTTGTAATACCCTTCATCGCCCAGGTTCGCAGGTTGTATGACATCAGGAATAGTCATTGGAACTTCTGCATCCTCTTTAAAGAACCGGGCAGCAACCCGGTATTTATTCGGCTCGTTATTGTAAACGCCATTATTAAAGATCCGGGAACAATAAAAATTGGTAAAAGTATTGAAGCCTTCATCCATCCAGGCATATTTTCTTTCATTAGATCCAACCAGCATCGGGAACCAGTTATGACCAAATTCATGTAAAGTTACAAACCATAAGGAGGGGCCTGTTGATTTGGCACTGCAGAAAACAATACCCGGGTATTCCATTCCTCCAACGATACCAGCTACATTAGTTGCTACCGGATAAGGGAAATCATGCCAGTAAGAGTTGATCTCAATGGATTTTTTGGTATAATAAGTAGAACTGTCCCAGCCACTCGTGGTCGCAGATTCTTCGGGATAAACAGATTGTGCCAGAATTTCTTTACCACTCTGCATTTTAATACGGGCTGCGTCCCAAACAAATGCCTTGGAAGCGGACCAGGCGACATCTCTGGTGTTCATACAGGTGAACTTCCAGGTGAGCTCTTTTTTGGCAGGGAAGTCTTTGCCCGACTGAACATCTTCCAGAGAATGTATCATGACGGTCTGATCACTTTTTCTTGCCTGGGCCAGTTTTGCCTGTTGTGATTTGGTCAGTACTTCCTGGGGATTATTCAATTCTCCTGAGCCAACAATGATCAGGTTGGCGGGTGCAGTAATATTATAATTAATATTGCCATATTCAAGATAGAATTCACCAGCACCTAAATAAGGTAAGGTATTCCAGCCCTCAATGTCATCATATACACACATGCGGGGATACCACTGGGCGATTTCATAGATCCAGCCATTTTTAGTATTGAGCCGTCCCATGCGGTCAGAACCTTTTTCAGGGATGGTAAAACCGTAATCGATATGAATGGATAATTTTCCCCCAGCTGCTTTTAAGGCTTCCGGCAGAATGATCTGCATTCTGGTATCTGTAATCTGGTATTTAGGATGATAGGTTTTGCCACCCATCTTTATGGATAACTGTTTGATTTCATCTCCCTGGGTGAAGGATAAGGCAGCATACCGCCCACCTGTTACTTTGGTGGCTGCCACGGCGCGGGAATCTTCCCGGTAAATATTCTGATCCAAATATAACCAGACATAAGGCAACTGATCCGGACTATTATTGGTATAATCAATCTGGACAGCACCTGAGATCCTTTTATCGGTGGTATCTAATTTAACATTAATGGTATAGTCAGCACTGTTTTGCCAATAGGCAGCACCGGGTGTCCCGTCTGCGCTACGGTACATATTGCCCGTCTGGGTATAGAATTCCGGCGCAAATGCTTCGTTCTGGTCGTACTGGCTCTTTGAATTTTGCGCAAATGCTCCATGCAGCAATAGCCCCAATAATGCGGTTAAATAAATTTTTTTCATAAATTATTACATTTTTACTTAGAATTGATCGCACAAGTTACAAACAACTTACAATAGTTCGTTTAATTATCCCAAGGAATTCGCCAATTTATGGTGATTGCTGCTAAACCATTGTAATTATTGTATTAAATTTGGCGCATTATGCAATACAGTTTTCAATACGATAAGGCAAAAGTGCTGCAGGGATTGCGGGTACATTTTGTTTCCAGACCTGAAGTGAAAATTATGGCCTACGCGGTCAATATTTTTGCGATTGTCGCAGCAGTCATGTTCTGGTTGCATAAAATCCGACCCCAGGCCTTTTTGCTTTGTTCACTGCTCTGGATTGTTTTAATGATTGTATTTTGGTTCATAATGCCCCGTGTTGTTTATAAAAAGGCGGTACAGACCTTTGAAGAAAAGTATATTGCCACCTTTAATGAGGTGGGTGTTGGACTGGAGAACCAAAAGGGAGCTATTTCCTGGGATTGGCCACGGTTTACCAATTATTTTGAATCTTCCCAGTTCTTTCATTTGTATTTCGGTTCCCGGTCCTTTTTTATATTTCCCAAAGACGAAATGACCCCGGATTTTATTTTGACGCTACGGGAACTTCTTAAAAACAAGCTTCGAAAGGGCAAATATTAGCAGGGGCAAGTTCGTTTTACCTGTCTGTGTGGTTCTGCGTGAAGGTGACTACTCCCTTACAACCGAAGCCGTTTTTCCATAATATGATGGGGCAATGAGACCTCAATAAAGGGGTCTCCGGTTGTCGCATAACCCATTCTTTTGTAAAATCCAATCGCTGAATTACGGGCGTGCATCATGATTTTCTGGTACCCGAAATCCAGGGCAATTGTTTCCGCAAATGCCAGAATGGCCCTACCCACACCTTTCCCCTGAAGTCCGCTATGGACGGCCATCTGCCTAAGTCTTACGGTCTGAGCATCGATCTTTTTCAGCACGCAACAGCCCATGATTTTTTCGTTTTCGAAACAACCGATCAGGATATCCAACTGATCCTCCACTGTATCCTTTTTAGACAGTTCGAGTCCCAGCGGCTTACGAAGGATCAGCTGCCTCAGCTGGAGCATCTGGTCGTACTGCTGTGTGCCATAGTCAATAATTTGAATTGCCATTTTTTGGTCTTAATTTGTGTCTTAATCTGTTGATTTCTTTAAAATTAATTTATTTTCTCAAAACAAAAATAAAACTTTGATGAAAATTACTTTATTTTGTACTGATAATCAATGGTAAATGCCTTCTTTTGTGATACATTTGTAATAAAAGATTAAAACAAAAGGGAGATATTGCATTGCCAATTGATTAAAAATTATATTTTTGTGCCCGTAACTAAAAATTTTTTACAATGTCAGAAATCGCAACAAGAGTAAAGAAAATTATTGTTGACAAATTAGGTGTTGAAGAGGCTGAGGTAACTTCAGAAGCCTCTTTCACTAACGACTTAGGCGCCGATTCATTGGATACGGTTGAGCTAATCATGGAATTTGAAAAGGAATTTAATATTTCTATTCCTGACGAACAAGCTGAAACCATAACTACTGTGGGTCAAGCTGTTTCTTATTTAGAAGAACACGCCAAATAGTAGTTTAGAAGAAAATATTTACGATATTTCAACATTTAAGTCCGTCTCACGATAATGATTTTACCGCGGGGCGGACTTATCTTAAGTTTATAAAACGGAGCGTAAGTACCACAGTCGAAATGTGGATGGGGAAAAACTGGAAAATACACGGCTTTGTGCGTGGAGATATTGACAAAAATCAATAAAAAGGGTTTAAAATATTGTCTGCATGAACACTGAGAATCCGGACAATAAACAAAAACAGCGTAAGGTGTTGCCATTAGCTTACTTGATGTGTTCGAGACCTTTGAAGCCTAACTTTATCAGACAATTGGCAGGGGATAGTTGTTTAAATTCCCTTCATTAATTAATTGTGGGTGACTAGAGCAGGCTGAGCATAAGCGAACTGACAGATCTCAGGCAGTGGTTACCGGTTTAATTCCTGTGTGCTTTGCTTATTTTTTCATTTGTGGGATGGATCCAATTTTGGGATAGCTCAGAGATTTAAAAGAATATAACTTAATCAGTTGCGACTGGTCGTGCATAAATCATCACAGGTAAGCTTTTTAGCATAATTTAATTGTTTCTATAATGATATGCTGGATTGAATGAGCCTAACTATATGGTGAGAAGGAATATGGAGTAAAAAATCAGATGTTTGAATAAAAGGCCGGTTGGGTCTGATCGGATATCAAAAAGACCGGACGGCCCTTGCTAAAAATTATTTGGCACAGCGGCTAAAATTAAAAAGAAAAGAAATTAAGATAAAGAATAAGGTACAGTGTTATTTTTGCGCTATTGAAAAATCGCCTGTATTCATTCAAAGCAGCAGACTTTTGCGTTCACACTGATAAAAGTGCGCTCGACTGGGAATTTGAATTTTTACTGTCGATCAACAAATAGACTGTTTAGTAAGAAACTATACAATTAAATTATGCAAACAAAACGTGTCGTAGTAACTGGTATCGGATGCCTTACGCCCTTAGGCAATAATCTGGAAGATTATTGGAATGGGTTGATTAATGGCGTTTCGGGGGCGGATATGATTACTTTGTTTGATGCTTCTAAATTCAGGACGAAATTTGCGTGTGAAGTGAAGAATTTTGATCCGACAGATTACATGGATCGGAAAGAAGCCCGCAAAATTGACCGGTTCACCCAACTGGCAATTGCCGCTAGCGTGCAAGCGATGGAGGATGCAGGCCTGAATGGAGAAAATGTAAATCCAGACCGAACAGGTGTTGTCCTGGGTAGCGGTATTGGTGGGTTAATTACTTTCCAGAATGAAGTTATAGAATTTGCCAAAGGAGACGGCACACCGCGTTTTAATCCTTTTTTTATACCTAAGATGATCCTAGACATTGCCCCCGGGCAGGTCTCGATGCGTCATAATTTACGTGGCCCCAACTTTTCTACGGTGAGCGCCTGCGCAAGTAGCACGCATGCTATCAT
>DATJDF010000386.1:0-19425 GCA_035497555.1 Arachidicoccus sp.
GAATGGACAAACTATCGCGACGGCCCCAGCAAATTATATTAATGCGCCTGTGGGGCATTTACAGAAAAAGTATGATGCGAATTATTATCCTACTTATGGTTATTTAACTCCAAATGAATCGATCGGTAAACTATGGGATTCTTTGAAGAATAAGGCCGATTTGCCGCTGATTCGTCAGCACGATCATCTGAAAAATGGGGACACCTATTTAATATTTAAGGATGATATCTACTTTATTACAGAAAATAATTACCATCTGCTCAGGCGTTGGTCTGGTCCTCCACTCGTCAGTACTCCTATTGAAAACGACGCTCTGATTCAGTTATGGAAGGACAATAAAATTGCCGTCTGGAAAAAGGGGCTACTGCTTCCGATAAAGGCGCTGCAAGGGAATATCGTGCATAATGAAGCCTATATGAATGGCAACTGCAAGATGTTCTGGTGCCCGACAGGAACCTTTATTTTTGCAGATAGACGGCTTTACCGTTTAGTGCTGGAAGAGGACAAAGTATTCGCTAATGAGGTGCTACGAGATTTGCCGGTGGAATCTCCTGCCTGTATATATTACACATCCCGGAATAATACCTATTATATAGGTTCTTTAACCCAGGGTCTATTTGTGATAAAAATATCCGATTTTAATTATCCAGATATACCCGAGGCCTCAGGGATGCCTAATTTTTATGCGATTGCCAAAACTCATGATGATCAGCTTGTTGTAAAAAACACCGTGATTCCAAGGAATAAACCGGCATATAGTATTTCAATTAATAATGGAACCTTTATAACATCATATACTGATTATGAAGACAATATGTATTATGATAATAATTATCATCTCGGCAAATTTAATGTGCATACGGGGAAACTAAAGATAATGTTACCCATCGATGAGAAGTTGGTTTCCATCCTTCCTTTTGCAGGGAACAAGTCATTACTCGTTTGTACGCATAAATCTTTGAGCCTTGTTACGCAAGGTGGAAAACAGCTGTGGAAAAAGATGCTTCCTATCAAATACAGCGATGTAAAGGCCACCGGGCTTTACTCTATGGGTGGAGATGACTACATGCTTTTAACAAATATGGGGGCAAAATGGTATAACTTGAATACAAACCAGGTAAGTAAATCTATAATGGATTCAGTAAGCTTCAGGTCTTATTATAAAGACCAGGCAGGACGCATCTGGTTTGGCAGTGATGGTGGCGGGGCCTTTATGTACCAAAATGGCCAGGTATATCCTCTGCCATTGGGTGACCAGAAGTCACTTAAAACTGTTCATGCATTTATTGATGATGGCAGGGGGCAATTTTGGTTACCCACAAATAATGGGCTTTACAGAGTCAGTATTAATCAACTGGCAGATTACGTGACCCAGAAGAAAAAGACGCTTTATTTCTATACGCTTAATAATAAGGATGGTCTTCTGACAAACGAGTTTAATGGTGGTTCCAATCCTTCATATCAATGGTTAAGTGACAGCACGCTGGTCCTTCCTTCCATGCAGGGACTACTTGAGTTTCAGCCATTTAAAATAAAAATTAATTATCCAGACAATAAGATTTTCCTGGATGGCATTAAAGTGGATACAACCGACGTCATGTTGTCATCACTCAAAGAGGTGCTGCTGTTACCTCCCGATTTTAATCTGTTGCATATAAAAGTGAGCTGCCCTTATTTTGGCAATCCTGGAAATTTACAACTGGAATATACGATTGATAACCATGACCTGCAGTCAAATTGGCTTCAGGTACCGGCGTCAGGCTTATTAATGGTTAACCGACTACCCGCTGGGAATTATGAGATTGCTATCAGAAAAGCTGGTTATAGTGCGAAAGGAGAAAACGGAGGCGTCGTTATCAAATTTACTGTACGACCTCATTTTTATAATACGTGGTGGTTCTACACATTGATGCTCCTGGTATTTGCATTAGCTGGTTATGTCTTTTCCAGGCGTCGAATTATTCATTTAGAAAAAGAAAAATTAAGAATTGAAAAATTAGTTGCAGAAAGGACCTGTGAATTGAATCAGGTGGCGCAGCAACTTAAAGTTTCTGAGCGTGCGCTCATAAACAGCAATAAAGTGAAAGAGCAGGTTATTGCCATTGTCCTGCATGATTTACGATCACCTATCCGTTTTTTGGGGACAATCAGCAATAATTTAGTAAAAGGCTTTAAGGAAGAAAATCCAGATCGTTTTTATGGCAATCTGAAAAGGCTTAATAAGTCTGTCAGCATGCTATGGGGTTTTATTGATCAATTTTTCTCCTGGGCAGTTATACAGCAGGATGCCTTCAAGGTGAAAAAGGTCTTCTTCCCATTGCGGGAGCTTTTTGAGGAAACTGCCGGTTTTTATGAGGAAATTCTTTCTTATAATGAGAATAAATTTTTGGTAGTACCAACCGATTTGGATTGCCACACAGATAAAGATATCTTATCCCTGATATTGCGCAATCTGGTAGATAATGCAAATAAGCATACAGAGAAAGGTGACATTACATTAAGTGCCTTCGAAGAAGAAGGCTCTATTCATATTACTGTAAGTGATACCGGCTCCGGATTAAGTGCTAGCCAGGTGAAAATGTTTACAGACGACCGCCGGGATGCCAGTGAGCATGGCATCGGAAGTATTGTTATTCAAAATATGCTACATAAAATAGGAGGCAATCTCAGGGTTCAAACTTTGCCGGGGGTCGGAAGTTCTTTTAGGATCACCATCCCTCGGTAAATACAACATCTTAATAAAACCGCTGGAGATACTGAGATTAATCTTAATATCTCCAGCGGTTTTATTTACGGACCGCTTATCGCTTGTTCAATTAAGTATGCGTGCCGGATATTTGATCTAATGATTCAAAAGCCAATCTTTCACCTGCTGGTAGTCAGCGGGCAATAGGATACTTTTTTTGTCTGCTTCATTAAAAGGGGTGGCATTTGCCGGCATCGGGATCTTTATATTTAATAGGGATTCAATTATCTCCGGAAATTTAACCGGATGCGCAGTCTCAAGAATGAACCCTTTATCTTCCGGATAGGTCTTTTGATAATCTTCCAATGCTCGGAAGGCGACGGCGCCATGTGGATCCAGCAGATAACCGGACTTTTCGTAGACGTATCGTATCGTATCTTTTGTCTGCTCATCTGTAATAGAAACACTGTTGAAGCGGGTCTTTAAACGCTCCAGTTCACCACCGAAGATTTCCATAATACGCCCGAAATTGCTGGGATTGCCGACATCCATGGCGTTGGAGATGGTTGCAATTGAGGCTTTAGGCTGGTAGACGCTAGTGGTCATATAGACTGGCACGGTGTCGTTGATATTACAGGCTGCCAAAAAATGTTTTGCAGGCAATCCTGAAATATGCGCCAGCAAACCTGCGCAGATATTACCGAAGTTGCCACTGGGTACACTGATGACGGGAGGGCGCTCTTCCTGCCACTGCTGTAGTGCAAAGAAATAATATAATTGCTGGGGGAGCCATCTTCCGACATTGATGGAATTCGCTGAAGTAAGCTGGTAAACGCTTTGCAGATCCGCATCCATAAAGGCTTCCTTTACCATGGCCTGACAATCATCGAAACTGCCCTGGATTTCAAGGGCGGTGATATTTTTACCGCAAGTTGTTAATTGCAATTCCTGTACGGGGCTGACCTTGCCGGAGGGGTAAAGGATAATAACCTCTACGCCTTCAACGCCAAGAAAACCGTTGGCGACGGCGCCACCCGTGTCACCGGAAGTTGCCACCAGAATCGTTGTCTTCTTTTTTGCATCCTGCTGAAAGTAACCCAGGCAGCGACTCATAAAGCGTGCACCCACATCCTTAAATGCATAGGTCGGTCCGTGAAATAGTTCAAGCGCCTTAATATGCTCATTAATGGGCGACAGAGGAAAAGGAAAATTAACTGTTTCAGTGACTATCCTGAGTAACTCTGCTTCTGGTATGTCCGTGCCGATGTATGGTCGCATCACTTCCATACCTACTTCTTCTTTGGATAGGGTAGGTAAAGCCTGAATAAAGGCGTCTGATAGTTTTGGCAAGGTCTCAGGGAAGTATAAGCCCTTGTCTGGTGCCTGGCCTTTTATGACGGCCTCTTTAAAGGAAACAATGGGCGAAGTATGGTTTAAACTAAAGTATTTCATCTAAGTATTGAATTCTAAATTGTAATTGAAAATTTGAATGGAGCATCATTTGTCAGGATGCTTCTTAAGCACCAGGCATTATTTTCACACCCTCTTTATTAATTTTAGAGACATGTGTATGAAAATCCACCCCCAGCTCCTTATAAATCTGCTGCATAACCTTTTCTACTGCACTGGCAGTCTGCGCGGTTTCGCTCAACATAAATATAGATGGCCCGGAACCGGATATGCCGCCACCCAGTGCACCTGCTTGCAGGCAGGCAGCTTTAAGCTCCTTAAACCCGGGGATCAGTGTGCTGCGTATCGGTTCAATAATATGATCCTCTAATGACCTGCCGATTAATGCCGGGTCATTTTTGAGGATACCGGCCACCAGTCCTGCAATATTCCCCCATTGCTTAATGGCGTTTTTTAGTTCGACCTTCTGGCGAAGAATCGCCCTGGCATCAGCGGTGCGCACTTCAATCTGTGGGTGCACGACACTGACAAACAGATCCGGTGCCGGAAGTGGAATGATGTCCAGTGGATTAATGGAACGGATTAAGGTGATACCACCATAAATACAGGGGGCTACATTATCCGCATGTTTAACGCCACTGGCGACTTTCTCCCCCAGCATCGCATACTGGATAAGTTGCGGCTTGTCAAAAGGATTGCCGAGAAGATGATTGGCTGCCACCACGGCGCCTGCTGCACTTGCAGCACTGGAGCCGATCCCGCTTCCGGGTTTGATATGTTTATGAATCAGCACTTCAAATCCGATGTTTTGGCCTAAATCCCGGATCATTTCTATTAAAGGGGCACCCGCTGTATTCATTGCCGGATCTTCCGGCAGCGGATAGCCGTCCGCACTACGGACGATAATCTCAGGAGAATCTAGTAGCCGGACTTCCATTTTATCTGAAGGCTCACTCAGGCATAAACCTAATATATCAAAACCACAAACAAGATTGGCAACTGTGCCAGGCGCATAAGCGATACAGGATTTCATTTCAATTTTTTTGTTAAGCGTAACTTTTTTCCTTTTATGATTACAGGTTTTTAGGAAACCGATTTAATTAAATCTGCGAATACACCGCTGGCTGTAACCTCTGCTCCAGCGCCTGCACCTTTGATGACCAGGGGCTGATCAGGATATCGTTTGGTGTAGAAAAGAACGATATTGTCCTTCCCATAAAGATGGAAGAAATCAGAATCTTCCGCTACAGCCTGCAAACCTACGGCTGCTTTTCCATTTTCAAAAGAGGCGACATATTTCAGTTTACAGTGTTTGTCAGCTGCCTCATGGAATAATGCCTTAAAATGCGCCTCATTGCGTGCAAGTTCACCGTAAAAATCTTCCACGCTGCCTTCAAAACAGGACTGGGGTAAAAACGGTGTATTGCTAATTTCGTCCATATCAAGGGGGAAACCTGCCTCGCGTGCCAAGATCATGATTTTACGCATCACATCAGTGCCACCCAGATCAAGCCTTGGATCCGGTTCTGTATAACCTTCCTTCTGTGCCTGGCGAACCACCTGTTCAAAAGTGTCCGTCCCATTATAAGTATTGAACACAAAATTAAGTGTGCCAGACAAGACCGCCTGGATCCGAAGGACTTCATCGCCGCTGCGTAACAAATCATTCAACGTGCCGATTACTGGCAACCCCGCACCGACATTGGTTTCAAAGAAAAAGGGTGCATTGAAAGCTTTGGATAGTGACTTAAGCTCTTTGTAATCTTCATAAGAAGAAGAACAGGCAATTTTATTGCAGGCGACAACGGCGATGCTCTTTTCCAGGAATTGACTATAGCTCCCTGCAATGGAAGCATTTGCCGTCACATCCACGACCACAGAGTTTCTGAAGTTCTTGTCAATTACTGTTTCTATAAATTGTTTGAGAGAAAACGGCTGTCCCTCATTAAGCGCCGTTTTCCAGCTTTCCAGTGGAATGCCGCCATTATTAGAGAACACCATCTTGCGACTATTGGCCAGCCCGGCAATGCGCAGTTGGATATTCATATTTTGTAATAGGTAGTCTTTTTGCTGCTGCAATTGTGCCAGCAGCCTGGAGCCCACATTGCCAGTACCTATGACAAATATATTCAGTTGTTTATAAACTTTTTCAAAAAAGGCTTCATGAAGGGCGTTAATTGCCTTCTGAACGTTTTCAAAGGAAACAACAGCGGAGATGTTTTTCTCAGAGCTGCCCTGTGCGATTGCACGGACATTAATGCCGTTGCGACCGAGTACAGAAAACATTTTACCACTAATGCCCGGATGACTTTTCATTTTATCTCCGACCAGGGCCACAATAGACAGTCCGCGTTCGACTTTAATAGGCTCGATTTTTCCCGCATGAATTTCACTTTGGAATGCCGTGTCCAGTATTTCTTTCGCCCGGTCTACCTCCGGTGCATCCACTGCTACACAGATAGAATGTTCTGAAGAACTTTGGGTGATCAGAATCACATTGATCTGTGCATTCGCCAGGGATTCAAAGAGTACTTTTGAAGTTCCCGGCACGCCGACCATACCACTTCCTTCAATACTAAGCAAGGCAATTTCAGTGATACTGGAAATGCCGGTCACCACCTCCGAGCCTGCCTCATGTGGCTGTGCATTATGATCAATCAGGGTTCCAGGCGCCTCGGGATCAAATGTATTTTTGATGCGGATTGGAATGCCGGCTGCCATGGCGGGTATGATCGTAGGGGGATATATAACTTTCGCACCAAAATGAGAAAGCTCCATCGCCTCCTTAAATGAAATTTGCGGGATGATTTTGGCGTTGGTAACCCAGCGCGGATCGGCCGTCATCATGCCGGCGACATCCGTCCAGATTTCCAGTAGTTCAGCTTTTGTGGCCGCTGCGAAAAGTGCAGCGGTATAATCTGATCCACCGCGACCTAAAGTAGTCGTCTGGTTTTTCTTATTGCTGGCAACAAAGCCCGGAACGAGTATGATTTTTGACTTAGTTGCAGCTACCTGTTCAGTAATACGTTGTTCAGTTAATTCCAGGTGTACTTTTGCCATCCCGAATTTAGAATTGGTCAGGATAATATCCCTGGCGTCCAGCCAGCAGTGTTCCAGCCCGATGGAAGTGAAATAAGCAGAAATAATTTTACTAGAAAGGATTTCACCAAATGCCAGAATCCGGTCCTGTGTAGCCGGAGAAAATTCCCGGAGCCGGTAGACACTTTCTGCAATGTCTTCCAACTCATTGAAAAGTTGCATCACTCTGCTAAGGCAGCTGCTCTGTCCTGTGATAGGTAATAGCGCCTTCACTTCTTTCAGGTGTCTTTCCAGGAGTAGATGGAGCTGTTCTTTATAGGTATCGTCGCCGTTAGAAGCCGCATTGCCAATTTGTAATAATTGGTTGGTCATACCTCCAAGAGCAGAGACCACCACGATCAGGTTATCCGATTGCGCCTTTTGGACGATTGCAGCTACCTTTTTGATATTGGTGGCACTGGCAACAGAAGAGCCACCAAATTTAAGAACGTGCATATATAATATATTTTGAATAATGTATGATGAGAAATAAGTTGAAAAGGGTAATGCTTAGAAGTATTCTCGAAAAGAAATAATTTCTAAGAACGGCAAACTGCCCAGAGGATGATATATAATGATACTTTACCCTTAAAGGGTAATAATAATCGTCCCGGTAGTGGAGATCACTACGGATATAAAGGGGGCGGTATGGATGGTACGATTATTCACTTGTATGTTGAATGCGCGTGTAAATTAGTTCAGGATACTGGATTAAAAAAATATTTTTAATTAAATATTATTTTTCTTCCATAAGACCCCAGTCTCTGGCTAGCTCCTGCAAACGTTCGTTAGTAGCGGGTTTGGGGTCATAGTGACCTGCAAGATTTTTCTGGCGGAAGGCTTCGTAGAGACAAATAGCACAGGCAACAGAGATGTTCAGGCTTTGAATAATGCCGACTTGAGGAACCAGAAAATTCCCGTCGCAATGGGTCAGCATTTCCGCTGAGACGCCCGTTCGCTCATTGCCAAAAATAAGTGCCAGTGGCTCAGTGAAGTCAAGTTCATAAAGGCTTTTTGCTTGTTCTGTGAGGGCTGTGGCCATCAGCTTAAACTCCTGCCGCTTCAGTGTTGCTACAAGATCCTCCAGGTTGTCATGATAATGTAGGGTAAGCCATTTCCAGGCACTGCTACTGCTTCTGAAACCCACGGTCTCTCCAAATTTTGGGTGAGGTGGAATTCCATGATTTAGAATATGAATTTCCTGAATGCCAGCTGATTCACAGGTGCGTAGGACGGCAGCAATATTATGTGGGTCCTGAACATTTTCAAACACAACAGTGATATCAAATTGACGTTTGCGAAGCACAGCGGTCAGTTTTTCTCTTCTTTGTGGTGTCATAAATTCCCTTATTTAACGTGAATTTTACCAAAAAATGGCTTTGAATTTCAAATGTATTAAATGGCGGGATTACAAGGAGTAATTTGGGTCGCCATAATGAGCTTGAAGGAGGATAAGTATTTTTTTAATAAGACTATATAGCCTATTTAACCTCCATATGATGGGCAGTTGCCTCCAGGCTTTGGTAAAAGTCTTCACCGTATTTTCGGATAAGTGCTTCCTTCAGGAATTTGTATACCGGTACTTTAAGTGATTTACCTAATTTACAGGCTGCCTGGCATAAGTCTTCACGCGGTTGGTAGTTTACGAATTCAAGATCAGAATCCATTTTACTCTTTTCCGTTTTAATGGGGAAAAGATGGCAACTAACCGGTTTTTTCCAGCTGAATTTACCATCATTACTGGCTTGTTCAATGCCACATTTAATGATGCCTCTTTCATCCCGGTATCCGTATGCACAGATGGCATTATTGACAGTTGGAGTTACCCAGCCAAAGCTTTTGTCAAAGACGTATTTACCCTGCGCTTCAATGGCTGCAAGCCCTTCGTCGGTCAGATACGGGCGTATGGCTTCAAAATTTTTCTGTAATTCTTCCAGTTCCGAGTCCAGTAATGGGGCGCCGGCATCTCCGTCTTCACAGCAGCCGCCTTTACATTTACTCAAATCACAGACAAACTGCTCACTCAGCACATCATCGCTCACTAATATATTATCAATAACAATCATCTTTTTATTTATCGTGGAAACAAAGATAGGTTTTTCAATAGTTATTTGTGGACATGGATATGGATTTACTCAAATGCAGCCAAATAGCGATTGGGTTGGTTATGGCCAACAAGCAGATCGATATATCTATTTTTTTCGACGCATTATACATGATTATAGACAAATATTCTATAATAAACTGAAGACCAATTTTGTATACATGTAATTTATGCTACAATTAAATGTTAATAATATGGATTTATTTGGCATTTCCTTTTGCTCCCAATAATAAAATTCTTTGTTTTGTCCTCTTGCTTCATTCGATAAACGCCAATTACTCATGGAAAAACCGGATGGGCAAGATTGTTTAAAAAATTGATAATCCATAATTGCCAATAACGCTGCGGCTAAGTTTATTTACTTTCGCCCACCCATATTGCAGATTGAAATACTCAAATTCAACTTTTAAAAATTGATTTTTAGCCTGCAAGGGGTTGTTTTTTACTGTTCGCTGTTGCGAATCGCGACCAAAAAATTTGTGAATCTTGTCTCATGGCCTAACACCAATAGACAATTAAATTGAAATTTGTTATTACCCGTGAAGGCTACATAAATTATCCTCAAAAATTAGTCTTTTGGGATTAGCGCGGGTTGCCTTAACTTGCATACATGAGTAGAAAAATCGCCCTGGCCATCACTGGTGCAAGCGGAGCAATTTATGCAAAGTTGCTCATAGAGCGACTATTAATGCTAAAGGACCAATGGGAAGAACTCGCTATAGTCATGAGTAAGAATGCCCGGACCGTCTGGGAAACAGAATTAGGTAATACTGATTACCAGGATTATCCGGTGAATTATTATGATAAATATGATTTTAATGCGCCCTTCGCCTCAGGTTCCGCCCAATTTACGCATATGTTGGTCGTCCCTTGCAGCATGGGCACCATGGGCCGCATAGCAGGCGGCATCAGTGATGATCTGGTGACCAGGGCCGCAGATGTTGTTTTAAAAGAAAGAAGGCAACTGATTCTTGCAGTACGTGAAACTCCCTATAACCTGATACATATTCGTAACATGGAGACCCTGACACTTGCAGGTGCCGTTATATGCCCGTTATCCCCTTCCTTTTATAGCCAGCCGGTAACTGTAGAGGCAGTTGCGCTTACAGTGGTGCAAAGGTTAATTGATCTGATAGGGCTTCAGCAGGATGGTTACCGTTGGGGGCAGCTATAATACAATACTGTGTCATGCTAACTAAAATTTCACTTTTACTTTTTTGTATCCTTTCCTTTATGCTCAAGCTAAAAGCACAACAGGTCATTCAATTTGATGTACGGCCTCCTTCCGAGGCCGTTACCCACAGCCCTTTATTATATATTGCCGGCGACTTTAACGGCTGGCATACAGCAGATACTGCTTTTCAGTTAAAAAAGGACAGCCGGGGCCATTACACTTTGCAGACGACCATTACAGCAGGGGAGCATAATTATAAAATTGTACGCGGTAGTTGGGAGACTGTTGAAACAAATAAAGACGGTACCCAGCGGGATAACAGGCATTTGACCATCCCTACAGCCAACAGTGAAAAAGAGCAGCAAATTGAAATTCAGATAGAAAACTGGGCCGATAATTTTGCACCACAGATGGTTAAAAGTACTGCTGCCAGCAATGTACTGGTATTGGATAGTCTGTTTTTTATGCCCCAATTAAAGCGCCAACGAAGGATATGGCTCTATCTGCCTCTGGATTATGATAAGAGCAAACGCAGTTATCCGGTTTTGTATTTACAGGATGGCCAGAATGTATTTGATGCCGCAACTGCCTACGCGGGAGAATGGGGCGTAGATGAATACCTCAATCAGTTAACTATCCGGCAGGCCTGCATTGTGGTAGCTATTGACAATGGAGGCAATCAGCGTATGCAGGAGTATAATCCTTATACTAATAAGCAATTCGGAAAAGCAGAAGGGAAGGCCTACAGTTTATTCCTCGCAAAAACCCTGAAACCATATATCGATAAGCATTACCGGACAATGACGGGACCGCGATTTACTACTATTGCCGGCAGCTCTATGGGCGGACTCATCAGTTTTTACACGGCTATCAGCTATCCGGAAGTATTTGGCAATGCCGGTGTGTTTTCCCCATCATTTTGGATCGCCCCAAAAATATTTAAAGAAGCTGAAAAACAGCTTCCGTATCTTGCTTCCTCGGCATTTTATTTTTACGGCGGCGGAAAAGAAGGGGACAGTTTAATAGAAAATCTTACAAAAATGCAGCAGCTGTTTGCAAAACAGCCCGGCCTTCGACAAAAGACAGCCGTCATAGCTGCCGGTCAACATAATGAAAAATTCTGGCAAGAGGCCTTCCCAGGATTTTATCGGTGGTTATTAAAGCTGGAAGCCCAAAAGTAACCAAGACAGAGCAGGATAAGACAGCGGCACAAACCAAATAAATAAACAGCCAATAAATAATAACTTTATTTATTGGCTGTTTATTTTAAGTTCAAATTCCCATTATCAATTTATACTTGTTGCGTCCGCTGAAAATACACCATGGAAAAAGTGCCACTTTCTTCCTGGAAGAGATTGTACATTCTTTTAGACTTCTCCAGCAATTCCTTGTCACCCGTCACCTGGTATTGATGGTAAAATAAATTGCCCAGAAAATCTAGCACGAGGGTCCTGTTTTCTACACCATTCTCATTAATAGCTGCATTTAAGGCGTTTTCATCTAATTGCAGAAAATGTTCAGTCGTGAGCCCGGTGGCAGTATATACCTGTTGTTCGATGTCCGCTTCCGACATTCCCAGGGTGTTATCAGGATAGGAACCAATTAATTTATTCAACATACCTGAAAGGTCCTTCATCAGACGAAGTAGAAAATCCTTGCTTTGTATCATGATCGAAAAAGTCTATATGTGATGGAAGTCCACAAGAAACAAAATTATTAGCGATAAAAGTATCTGTGGACCTATAAATATTGTGAAAGGTCTGAATTTTTCAAAAAATGGTCATTCCCTGATCCCGAGGATTTTTTTTGCCAGGTCGATCATTTCCGGGTCACCGGTATGTTTACCTTTTTCATCGGAGAGCTTGATGGTGGGAATCGACGCC
The DNA here is from genome assembly GCA_035497555.1 of Arachidicoccus sp. Taxonomy (GTDB): domain Bacteria; phylum Bacteroidota; class Bacteroidia; order Chitinophagales; family Chitinophagaceae; genus Arachidicoccus. Next base: position 12,336 of record DATJDF010000386.1, read on the forward strand.
AGTCCACTGGCAGAAATTTCAGTTAATTTGATAACAATATTCATTGCCGTAAGGCCTACATCATTGGTTAGGTTAGTGCCAATGCCAAAAGAAATTCCAATCCGGCCCCGGGTTGCCTGCGTAATATGCGCGACTTTCTCCGGATTCAATCCATCGGAGAAGATGATGAATTTATAAAGTGGATTAATACCGTTTCTTTTATAGTGTGCAATGGTTTTCTCCGCAAATTCCACGGGGTCGCCACTGTCGTGGCGGACACCGTCAAATAGCTTGGATAATTTCTTATTAAATTGTTCGAAAAAAATATCAGTCGTATAAGTATCCGAAAGTGCCACCCCAAGATCGCCCTGATAAACCTTTGCCCAATTTTCCATGCCGAGTGCATTGGCCATTTTAAAACCATAATATGCACCATGGAACATAAACCATTCATGGGCGTGCGTCCCGATTGGTTTTACACCGGTAAGCATGGCCAGATGCACATTGCTGGTGCCTATATAGCTTTTCCCATGGAACGCTTTCAGGGTTTTCGCAATCAGGCGGTGGACATCATAGGAATGACGTCGCCGGGTGCCAAAATCTGCAACCGGCACCCCTAAGCTGTTAAAAAGATCAATTTTTTCGCGGGTTTTGTCCAGGACTCCCTGGTCATCCATTCGCGTCTGCCCCGTCAATACATAAAAAAGTTCACTGATTAAGGAAAGCAGCGGCACTTCCCAAAGTATGGTTCTGAACCAATAACCCTCGACGGAAACTTCCAGTTCGGATCCCTCCTGACTAATATGTACTTCTTCCGGCCGGTATCGGTATCCAGCCAGAAAATCGATGTAAGCAGGATTCAGATAGGGGCATTCCCGCAACAGAAAATCTTTTTCCGCCGGCTTTAATTCCAATGCCGCCATGGTGGCCACGGATTGCTGAAGTGCAGCCCCGAATCCTGGAGGAAAAGCGTGCTGGCCCCGGTTGATAAACCGGTATTTTGCTTTTATATCCGGGAACAGGTTTACCACGGCGCATTGCATGGTAAACTTATAAAAGTCATTGTCTAAAATAGATAAAAGACGGACGGGGGGTGTTGATTGATCCATAAATCAAACCTACGAAAAAAAGAGATTAAATCCTTTCACGGCTGTGAAAAGGAAATTATGTAACAACCTCTTAATGGATTTTTGGAGATTAACTGACTAACCGTATATTTGTTAAGGTAAAAAATTACATGGATGAAAGAACTACTGGTGATCCGTCACGCCAAAAGCAGTTGGCAGAATGCAGGAGAAGATGATTTCGACAGACCGCTCAATGACCGGGGCAAAAAGGATGCTCCTTTTATGGCCGATGAAATCCTGAAAAGGGAGGTGCCCATTGATCTTCTTGTCACCAGCGATGCCAACAGGGCAGCTACGACCTGTGGATATTTTGCCAAGGTTTATCCGGGCGCCCAGGTCATCCGTGAGCCCATACTTTACCAGGCCAGTGCAAAACTCTTTTACGAGGTTGTACAGGCCCTGGATGATCAGTTTCAATGCGCTGCATTATTCTCCCATAATACGGGTTTGACCGACTTCGTCAATAAGCTGACGAAAATAAGAGTGGATATTGTACCTACCTGTGGCATATTTGCTATAAAAGCAGACGTCGAACACTGGGCAGATTTTAAAGGGAGTAAAAAGGCATTCTGGTTTTTCGATTATCCCAAAAATCACCTAATTCGTTGAATGGCTGCGAGTAGTCCGCGGTCGAATATAAGACGTAAAGTTCGGTAGAGACACAATGAAAGCTATCCATACGTCCTTATGCACTAGGAGATGGCAGAATGGTTAGCGGGCTGGCCGTGCTGATCCAGAAATCGGTTGATATCGCCCAGTTGAAAAACAGGTAACCTGTAATCAAATGAATGCGCAGCGTTCAGCATAGCTAAATAATCCTTACTCTCCTGATCAAAACTGAAGGCCCAGTGCTGCGCTTTGAGCTGAACGGCTAAATATTCCTGTTCTGTCTGGCCGGGTGTAGGGATATAGATGGCCTTTTTACCAAGCAAAAGCAGTTCCATTACCGTTGAATATCCTGAACGGCAAACTATAAAGGAAGCATCTGAAACCAACGCATGGAGCAGATCAGGATCTGCATAGTCATAAACCTCCAGCGGCGGATGGAGTGAGTCGGATGCAGGAGCTCCACTTTGAAAATTATTTTCCCATGAATAGCCAGGCTGATCCGTTGCCGGTCCAAAACAGGTTTTGCTCTTACGCGAGGTATTTTCCCCCGGTAATCCACGAACCAGTGCGAGGTGGCCGGGTAAATGAAAAGCAATTGCCAATATTTGCTGTTCCAACAGACTCCGTCCAGGCTCCGGCCCGGAAAGCAAAAAAAGATAGCTATATTTGCAAATGTCAGGTTCCGGGCTGCTTTTTGACAGTGAAACAGACTGCAAACGGCTCAGAGGACCTATATATTGAACCGGGATTGCAGGTAATTTTTTGGGATGTGACAGTTTGCCGGCCAAATTGAGCTGACCAGCAAGATCAGGCACCCAGCAAGTGCTAAATCTGTCGATATACCGGTAGTTTATCCTTTGAATCAGGTGCTCCAACCAGACAGTAGGTGCCGCAATAGTCAGCTGATGGGTTATAAAGACTGATTTGACTTCGGGATGATAAAATCCATAACGGTTATCAGAAATGATCAGACAGATCGGGTATTTTTTGACTATACGGCCGACAAATGCATGTTCTCTACGGATAGCACGCAGGATTTTTGGGATTTGCAGTATTAACTTCAAAGCGAAGCCTTTTCTGTTTTTGGCATAAGAGATGTTGTAGCCTTTAAGAGGAAGAAAGTTCGCTTCTGGAAAATGTGATCCTAAAATGGTCTCAGTCGCACTTCCAGGTGCACAGGCAATCAGCAGATTAAACCCTTGCTCCTTGTAATAAGTCAAAATAGGAATGCTCCGGGTCGTGTGACCAAGTCCCCAATCCAGGGCAGAAAATAAAATGATGTTATTGTTTTCTTCCAAAGACTGAATTTTTAATAAATTTGTGGCGTACAATGTGCATGTAGCAAAAATAGAGAGATTCCGATAGAAGCGGCAACAATTGCCAATATTTTAATAAAAGCGACGGATATGAGCCCACGTCCTAACAGAGATCTGATAATATTATCCCGGTATGCCCAGACGGGTGGAGCCGCCTTTGAAGAAGAGGTGCGTGCCATCCACCATATGCTGTACCATGTGGAGGGTACCGATAGGTATTGTCGGGCCCATGAAGTGATCGATGTAAACCATTACAGGATTATTCAAAAGGATTATTTAGTCCGCAAGATCATCAGCGACCGGATAAAACCCTTTGTATTCCTGTTCAATAAAAACTGAACCTTTTGCCCCAACTACTGTATTTTGCGGTATATAAACCTTTCCAGACCCTTTGTCAGTTTTCAGAAGAGGATGGGAAAAAGACACTGAAAGATTATTTTGATGTTCCAAAAGATGTTTATCCGGTAGGTCGTCTGGATTATGACAGTGAAGGATTACTGATACTTACCAATGACAGAAGGCTCAATCAGCGACTTTTACTCCCTCAGCACGCACACCACAGGACCTACTATGTACAGGTCGAGGGTCCGATAGATGAAATAGCCATTAACCATTTAATCAAGGGTGTGCAAATTACAGTGGATGGCAAGGCTTATCAGACAAAACCCAGTAAGGCAAAGCTGCTATTGGGTGAGAATGAACCAGTTGTTCCTGAGCGTAATCCGCCCATCCGTTACCGTAAATCCATTCCAGCGCCTTGGATCTCCCTGTCATTGACAGAAGGAAAGAACCGGCAAGTCAGAAAAATGTGCGCCGTGACCGGTTTTCCGGTATTACGTCTTATTCGGTTCAGTATCGAAAGACTGACCATTGAAGGCCTGGCTCCCGGAGAAATGGCTAATTTTACCGCAGCATCTATCGGAAAACTACTTTTTTAAAAGTAGTTGCAAATAGGGTTCCGACACTAAATAATTACAATTGAAACTAATAAATTGCTTTTATTATTGTGCTGCCTGAATTGTTCAAAAAACATCAATTTTAAATTAAAAAGCCCAGCTGACCGACAGAGTACAATGCAGTAGAATTCATTATTTTGAAGAAAGTAGTCAAAATAATTATTAATAATCAATCTGTTATATCATGTGCCTTGCAAAAAAGCCCTAAAATCCTTGTTATATCCAAAAACAAGGTGCAACTTTGCAGCCTATTTATAAAAAACGGTGGGATAGCACCGTACAAACTTAAGAAAAATGAGTAAATTACATTTTACAACCAAGCACGCGAATGCGGCTACCGTACAACGCCAATGGCATATTGTAGACGGTACTAATCAAACCGTGGGACGTATAAGCTCAAAAATTGCTGCCATTTTGCGCGGCAAAAACAAAGCTTATTATACGCCTCATGTTGACACCGGTGATTATGTTATCATCATCAACGCAGATAAAGTTACCTTTACAGGTCACAAATTAGAACAGAAAAAGTACATCAATTTCTCTGGTTACCCAGGTGGTAAAAAAGAAGAAGTTGCAAAGGATCTTTTAAAGCGTCGTCCAGAAGTAATTATGGAAAGAGCGGTTAAAGGAATGTTACCCAAAAACAAATTAGGTCGTAAAATGATCAAGAAATTATTTGTTTATGCTGGTGAAACACATCCACACACGGCACAGCAACCCAAAGAACTTAAATTCTAATTTAAATTAAACATCACTTACAGGCACCCGGAATCATACGCTTGTAGATAATAAATAATTATGGAAAAGCAAAAAATTGCAGTTGGTCGTCGTAAAGAAGCCGTTACCCGCGTTTTCATTAGCCGTGGCGGTGGTAAAATTACCATTAACGATAAAGACTATAAAGAGTATTTCTCATTAGCTTACTTGCAGAATCAGGTAGAAGTACCATTTAAAACGGTAGAAGCCGTTGATAAATTTGATGTAAAGATCAATGCTACAGGTGGTGGTGTTAAAGGCCAGGCAGAAGCAGCCAAATTAGGCATCGCGCGTGCCCTGATCGAAATCGATCCGGAATTCCGCCCGCGTTTAAAGGCTGCCGGTTTATTGACACGTAACTCTAAAGGAGTTGAGCGTAAGAAATTCGGTCACAAGAAAGCACGTCGTAGCTTCCAGTTCAGCAAACGTTAATACAGAACAGCGAAGAGCTGGCTGCTTGAGTATCACAATACTCAGTGGCGAGTTAATCAGGAATATATCTTTTAAACATACTATAATCTTTAATAAATGGAAACAAATACTTCTCTACAGCAACAACTGCTTGAAGCTGGTGTACACTTTGGTCACCTTAAGAAGAAGTGGAATCCAAAAATGTTGCCTTACATTTTTGCTGAGAAAAAAGGTATTCACATTATTGACCTGAATAAAACCGTTGATCACCTGCAGGAAACTGCTGCTGCGATGAAGCAGATTGCGAAAAGCGGTAAAAAGATCATGTTTGTGGCTACCAAAAAGCAGGCAAAAGAAATCGTTTCAGACTGTGCAAAAAAGGTCAATATGCCTTTTGCTACTGAACGTTGGCTGGGTGGCATGCTTACCAATTTCAACACGGTCAGAAAGAGCGTGAAGAAAATGCAGAGCATCGAAAAACTGCTTAGCGATGCTAATGCGGACAGTCTGACCAAAAAGGAAAAATTGACCCTTGCACGTGACAAGGATAAGATGGAAAAAGTATTAGGTGGTATTGCTCAGATGAGCAGGCTTCCTGCAGCTTTGTTCTTAGTGGACATAGGACATGAACACATTGCGCTTGCAGAAGCTAAGCGTTTGGGTATCACTACATTTGGTATGGTAGATACCAACTGTGATCCAAATAAAGTTGACTTCTCTATTCCTTCCAACGATGATGCTACTAAATCAGTTGCCATCATCACCAACTACATCACTGCAGCAATTGCAGAAGGATTGGCAGAACGCCAGGCCGCTAAAGATGAAGATGAAGAAGAAGTAGACAACGAAAATGAAACAAAAGCAGCAAGACTGCAAGCAGAAGCTGAAGCAGAAGGCGGTGGCCAGGGTGGTCGTGGCCGTTCTTCAGGCGAAAGCCCTGCAGGTGGTGGTGTAAAACGTCGTGCTCCCCAAGGTGGTGGTACACGCAGGCCACAGGCTGGTGGAAAAAGATAATGCTTCTTGATACTTTATAAAGCGAGAGTTATTTTCTATTGAATCATTAAAGAAGCCTGTAAAGAATATTTGCAGGCTTCTTATTTAGACACATATTAAAACATTTTGGAGGATATTACAATGGCAGCTATAACAGCTCAGGATATTAATAAGTTGCGTCAGGCTACCGGCGCTGGTATGATGGATTGTCGTAAAGCATTAACAGAATCGAACGGTGACTTTGAAGCCGCTATCGACTGGTTGCGTAAACAAGGTCAGAAAGTGGCTGCAAAACGCAGCGACCGTGAAGCCAAAGAAGGCGTTATTATTGCTCAGACCAACAGTGATAATACCAAAGGATATATTATCAATATATCTTGTGAAACAGATTTCGTTTCTAAAAATGAAGATTTTGTTGCTTTTGCAAAATCAATTGCAGATGCAGCGTTGGCAAATAACGTTAATTCGGCAGCGGAATTAAATGAAGTTTCAGTGGGCGGAGCAAAAGTGGCTGATTTGATCAATGATAAATTGGCGGCAATCGGTGAGAAAATCGGTATTGCCAATTTTGAAATCGTTGAAGCACCTTATGTTGCTTCTTATATCCATGGCGCTAACCGTATCGGTGTTTTAGTAGGATTCAGCAAAGAGGCTACTGAAGCCGGAAGGGACATTGCCATGCAAATTGCAGCACTTAATCCCCTCGGAATCGATGCAGACAGCATTTCTCAGGATACCATTGACCGTGAAAGGGCTGTCATCATCGACACGATGAAGGCAGATCCTAAAATGGAAGGCAAACCTGATGAAATGATTGCTAAAATTGCAGAAGGTAAACTGAATGCATTTTTCAAAGAAAATACACTACTTGCCCAGCTATTTGTAAAAGATAGCAGCATGACAGTAGCCGCTTACTTAGGAAAAGATCTTAAAGTTGTTGCTT
>DATJDF010000387.1:0-5206 GCA_035497555.1 Arachidicoccus sp.
AATTATAAATTTGCGGCATATTAAATAATATATGCAAGAGAGCTACCTATCCTTATTGAAATTTATCCTACCTCCTTATATTTTAGAGCATTTTGAATTAAAATCCGCCAGAAGGGAAGGCGAAGACATTCTGCACATTGATCTGGAAGAACCCAATATTATTCCGGCAGAATTAGGGCCTGGTAAATACCACTCCGAAGGCTTTTTTCCGAGTATAACAATTCAAGACTTTCCGTTACGCGGTCACCGCGTATATTTTCACATAAAGCGTCGACGTTGGCTGAATTTGGATACAGGAAAAACGGTGACCCGTGATTGGAATTTGGTGGCCTCAGGAACGCGAATAACTCAGGAATTCGCGGCTTTTTTAAAAGAAGTCCGTCGATACCCAACAATTTAGTGCGGAAACGATAGGGTCATTCTATGGCGTATCCGGTCGAAGCCTACAGCGACATTATAAGGATTTTTTAAGTGAATATATGAAATGGGATCAGAAAGGCCATGCTAAAGATTGGCTGTTGTTTCCAGACAATATAGGCCCCCTGCTTTCTATCGATGAAACAAGCCTGGCGAATGGTGAATTATATACGATTTTGACCAATAAAGCCGCCAAGGGGAAGCAGGGTGCGCTGGTAGCGATAGTCGCGGGAACGCAGGCAGAAACCGTCATTAGTGTCATCAAACGGATTGCAGAACAAAAGCGCAAACAGGTGAAGGAAATCACCTTGGATATGGCGGCCAGTATGGAATTAATTGCCAAAAGATGTTTCCCTAATGCGGACCTGGTTACCGATCGGTTCCATGTCCAGCGATTAGCCCTTGATGCTGTTCAGCATATGCGCATCCAGCATCGATGGGAAGCTATTGACGCTGAAAATGACGGCTATGAACTTGCCAGAAAAAACCAGACTAAATATGAGCCCGAAATCCTACCTAATGGGGATACCATGAAGCAATTACTGGCCAGAGGAAGATATGTGTTGTATAAACAACCACAAGATTGGACAGAAAGACAAAAAAAGCGGGCTGAACTACTCTTTAAACACTTTCCCGACTTGAAGGAAGGATACGATTTAAGTTGTAGCATCCGGAACATTTTTGAAAATACAACAGAGAGAATATACGGCGTTACACGCCTTGCAAGGTGGCACGAAAAGGTAAGACAGTCTGGCTTTAAAGCTTTTAATACCGTCTCAAGATCCATTGAAAATCATTACGCGACGATTGCCAATTATTTTCTAAGCCGGTCCACGAATGCCTCTGCAGAGTCTTTTAACGCTAAGGTAAAGGCATTTAGGAGTCAGTTCAGGGGCGTTAAATCTATTGAGTTCTTCCTTTACAGGCTAACCAAATTGTACGCTTAGATCTAATATACGCGTTAAGGAGAATTGAGTTTTCCTAGGCATTATTCCTGAAATGATTATTCAAGTATTTTATTACTTTTGCCAGCATCAAGCGAAGCGGACTCGGGCTATGCTGGAGAGCAACCCGATAGGAATAACTTGATTGACTGACTGAAATGGTCCGGAGCTGCCTCCTATAATGGGGGCGGCTCCATTTTTGTCACCATGCCTGAGAAAAACTCAATTCGCTTCTATCTCCCCAGATATTAAATTAAAAAAGACACTATAGGGCAGATTTTTTTGGAGGCGCTCCCCAACATTTTGACATGATCCCTTAAACTTCGATATAAATCAAATTCTCGTTTTCGAGTATTCTTGTCAACAATCACTGTTGTGAGATGTTTAAATAGGGTTTCCATTTTTATAACACCATTGTCAGGTGTAGGCAAAATCCTCTTGCCCCGAAAAATGAAATATGGATTGTTTACTATATCCCTATTAAAAACTCCTTTTAATGACTGTTCCCGCTTAAACTCATCGAAACCGGCAAGTTCTAATAATTGATTATATTTCTTTAATAAATTAAATGGCATCTATTAATGTAATTCTATGAAAAATAAATTTAATTTATCATTATAATTAGTAGAATAAAGGCTTTCATTTGAAAGGCTTTTTATTTTTTCAATTAGGCGAACTTTTGCTGAATTCAATTTATCCTTGTTATTATGCAAATATGAAATCGCCCCCATTATTAAGTCAGTCAATTGCATTATTAAACTTTCATGGGAACGAATATTTTGAACATTCCGAAATACGCCAAACTTGGAATTGAGAATATGTTTTAAATAATCAACTTTATTAGCACTAAGTGTATCTTTAATATCCAAATAGACATTGTAAACACTACCGATTGTATCAATTTTATAATTAAGCAACTGATAATACATTGTATAATAAAACTGATCGTAAGTTTTATTATACGCATCACAGTTGATTTTGGACTTTTCAACGCCTATACATCTAAATGTCATCTCAGTCTCAAAAAAATATTTCACCAAATCTTCATAGAATCGATATTGCGACCTAGACACATTTGTCCATTTTATCTCACCATAAAAATGATGCTTAGCTTTTAAATCCTTGATTCGATTACTTTTAAATCCTTGATTCGATTAGTTATTCCTTTAATCTGATTGTAGCCTACACATACTGAACCAAGAAACATAAATCGTTGCTTGTCATTTTCCAAATGACAGCTTTCATCGCAATAAATATTGAATGTCTTATTTACTTTCATAAATTTCCTAGAATTATCCAGCGTTAAAAAACTAGATGACTATATAATGATTTCAGAATTTACAATAGCCAACGATTATTATAAATGACTTTTGGCAATTAATCGATATTTTAGAATATTATAAATCTTAGCAAAGGTAATTCCTCTTCTTTAATTATTTAACTTTTTAATCAAAAATATCCTATTTGCCAATACAGTATGTACAAACCAATTGATATACACTAACTTATGTGCCACTGAGGTGTAGTTTAGGTGTAACAAAAGTGCTAATATATATAGTACTAAATATCACCTAACTAAATTAAATACCATACAAAGCTAAATAGGTTTACACAAAAAAATAGTAATTTATTCGCTAATTCCGCTATTTTCAAACATCTCATACAATTTCTGCTGTAGTAAATATTTGTCGGGTAGCTGGGTTTGGTATTCGGAAACCAAGGTGAAAGTGAACGACTTAAAGCATATTCAACCACTTTCGCATGGAGTATCAGTTTCCTGTGGAATTTTTGTACCAATTTGCTATAGAATCTATATTTCGAGTCGGCACCAAACCTAAGTTTGTATCACTTTGCCGTGGAATCGTGTAACACTTTCCCATGGAATATCTGTATCAGTTTCCGTGGAATATGTACTCATCCTATCGTTAAAGTCATATACATAATTAAAACATTATTTAACGATATTAGTTTAATCTTTTCCCGGGTAGTTTAACTGGTCTTCTAATTGTTCAACCGTAGGCAATTGACTTTGAAAATTCTTTGGCAAAGCTTGGGTTAGCATATATTCACTTATCCCAATTGGCTTATTAATATCACGAAGAGAATATTCGGCCTCAATCTTATCTTTGTGCTTACATAGAATCAGGCCTATGGTAGGATTGTCCAATTTATGCTTTAGCTGGGTATCAACTGCCGAAAGATAAAAATTCAATTTTCCCGCATATTCAGGCTTAAATTTACCAGCTTTTAATTCTATTACAATAAAGCTGCGTAATTGCAAATGGTAGAATAACAAATCAATAAAATATTCGTTTTCATTAACTACTAATTGATATTGCCGACCAACAAACGCAAAACCTTTCCCAAGTTCCATTAAAAACTTGGAAATATGTTGAATCATTGCATTTTCAATTTCCCGTTCCAATGCATCTTGTTCTAACCCTAAAAAATCAAAATTATAAGGGTTCTTAAGGGTTTCTTCCGCTAAGGCAGACTGAATTTTCGGTAGTGTACGCGTAAAATTTGTAATGGATTGACCTTTTGCTTCTAAATATTTATTTTTAATCGCTAATTCCAGATCATCTCGACTCCACCCATTTTCAATACTAGCTCTACAATAAAAAATCGCCTTCTCGAAATCTTTTATCTTACTTACTATCAGACGGTTATGACCCCAAGGGATTTGTGCCACAGGCTGTGGCACAAATTCAGATTGAGTACTATAGAATAAATACCACTGCCGGATGGCATACAAGTTTCTACGAGAAAAACCATTAATATTAGGAAAACTTAATTTCAAGTCCAAAGCAAGTCTGTCTAAGACAGAGTCTCCCCACGCAGTTGATTTTTGTTTAAGAATAATTTCTTTGCCTAAATCCCAATACATTTCTATCAACTGCGCATTCGCACTAATAGCAACTTTTAACTGCGTCTTTTTGATCTTCTTCTTAATACCATCAAGCCATGTTCGGTAACTACTGTCTAAAAAGTCCATAAATAAATTTTCATAAACCAATAATTTTAAAAAAAGTCAATTGCACTATAAGAAACGTAATCTATTTTAAATGGAAAACAGAAATCAGTTGTCAACAATTGCAATCGAAATGCAAATCTAATAAATATCATTATAATATACCAGAAATTTAGATTATAATTTAAGCCAAAAATCCTCATTTGCCGATACAAAACTTACCAAAGATCGTCCCTAGAATATCACGATCTACTTCCACACTTCCTGTAATCTCCCCCAGAAAATGGAGGCACCTGCGGATATCCACAGCTAAAAAATCACCAGATATCTGACTCTCTATACCCGCTTCAATTTCATTCAAACTTTCAGCAACTCTTATTAATACCCCATTATGACGGGCATTAGTAACAATGGTATTCTCAGTATTCAGTTCGGTTCCTACAGCCTTATCAAACATTAAATTTTTTAATTGATCAATCCCTTCCCGGTTCTTTGCAGAAATATAAATCCCCTTATTATCCAAAAGCCTATTTTCAGTAGTCATTTGTAACCCTGTCATATCAGCCTTATTATTAACCTGTACCGTCTTATCTCTAAATGGTAAAAGCCAGGCAAAGTCGTTTTTATTCGGATCAGTTAAATCAACAAGGTAGAGGATAATATGAGCCTGTTCAGCATTTACCTTACTTCTCTCAATGCCCATATTCTCGATTCGGTCCGTTGAATGCTCCCTGATACCAGCAGTGTCAATTAATCGAAACAAAATCCCATTTATATTAAGAGTTTCTTCAATAGTGTCCCTGGTGGTTCCTGCGATATCACTTACGATGGCTCTTTCCTCATTTAATAATGCATTCAGCAATGTGGACTTTCC
>DATJDF010000388.1:0-6438 GCA_035497555.1 Arachidicoccus sp.
CCAATCCTATCCGGTCAAGGCAGACGCTGAAAAACGGCTTCGCCAGTTAGAGAGCTATGGGAATATCGTATCTATGGACTCGGTCAACGAAGCGGGCCAGAAGATCTACCGGCTCTTTGTAAAAATGGAGAATATACAGGCAGCTGATACTGTCCGGATCAAAGATTCACTACACTCCTATTACGGCCATACCGTTACTATTGAGTAAGCTGATATGCCACTGCTGTTAAGACAGCCGGCCTGAGGCCCGCCGTCCGGTATTTTCGGCTCCCATCCTGTTCTGCAAACCCCTCTTAAATGCCCTTCGGCAGAAAGCATTAATCCCGCAAAGATTTACAACATGATGGATTGCGTATTGAAGTCGGCACCTTAAGGGTCATTATATATTATGATGGTGGATTATGATGGTGGAAAAACGGCAGCTTATGACAGACATTGCGGCTCAACTGATCAACCTGCTTTATGCAATTTTGTCATCTCTGTATAAAATTCTGCCGCAATATGACAAATTATACCGGCCAAAATGGTCAAATCTACCTTTTAAATGAAAATTTGACCTTTTCGAGGGTAATGGCAATAAAATTGCTTCCATGTAATTCGTTTGAAATACTATTCTAAAAACAAACTATTAAATACTATTCTATGGCAAAAAAATTGAATGTGACCCCCCTTCATGACAGGGTCGTAATTAAGGCAGCTGCAGCCGAAACAAAAAGTGCCGGCGGCATCATCATACCAGACACAGCTAAGGAAAAACCGCAGCGCGGATCAGTTGTTGCTGTAGGTGCCGGAAAAAAAGATGAGCCTTTAACAGTTAAAGTCGGAGACACTGTTTTATATGGTAAGTATGCTGGTCAGGAATTTGAATTCGAAGGAAAAGAATACCTGATTATGCGTGAAAGCGATATCGTCGCGATCATCTAAAACGACCCTCCGGGTTGTGCCTGCATTCACCCAATTACGGCGCGGCAGGAATACCCGGGAGAATTTCTTTTTAAAAATTAAATTTAAAGATTAACACATAAGTATTATGGCAAAACAAATATTCTTTGATATAGACGCAAGGAACAAAATGAAAAAAGGCGTCGATACACTGGCCAACGCCGTTAAAGTCACACTCGGACCCAAAGGGCGTAATGTTGTAATTGAAAAAAAGTTCGGTGCTCCTTCTATCACTAAAGATGGTGTAACCGTTGCTAGAGAAATCGAAATTGAAGATGCCATCGAAAATATGGGTGCACAGATGGTGAAGGAAGTTGCTTCTAAAACTGCAGATATTGCAGGTGACGGAACTACAACAGCCACTGTTCTGGCCCAGGCTATTATTGGTGAAGGTCTGAAAAACGTTGCTGCCGGTGCAAATCCAATGGATTTGAAGCGTGGTATTGATAAAGCAGTACTCAAAATCGTTGAAAACCTTCGCGCTCAGTCCCAGACTGTCGGTACAGACATTAAAAAAATTGAACAAATTGCATCCATTTCTGCTAATAACGACAATGAAATCGGCAAATTGATTGCACAGGCATTCAGTAAAGTCGGTAAAGAAGGGGTTATTACCGTAGAAGAAGCCAAAGGCACCGAAACAACAGTAGATGTTGTAGAAGGTATGCAGTTTGACAGAGGTTATATTTCCGCTTATTTTGTGACCAACACGGAAAAGATGGAAGTTGAACTGGATAATCCTTACATCCTGATTTTCGATAAGAAAATTGCCAACCTGAAAGAAATCCTTCCCCTGCTGGAAAAAATCGTTCAATCCTCAGCTTCTTTACTGATCATCTCCGAAGATTTGGAAGGCGAAGCACTTTCAACACTGGTTGTCAACAAATTACGTGGTCAATTAAAAGTTGCCGCTATTAAAGCTCCGGGCTTTGGCGATCGCAGAAAAGAAATGTTGCAGGATATCGCAGTATTAACTGGTGGCATTGTCATCAGCGAAGAACAAGGTATTACCCTGGAAAGTGCAGATTTAGCTTCTATGGGTCGCGCTGCTTCCGTAACCATTAATAAAGACAATACAACAATTGTCAATGGCAAAGGTAAGAAAGCTGAGATTCAGGCACGTGTTGCACAGCTGAAAGCACAGTTACAGGTAAGTACTTCAGACTATGACAAAGAAAAATTACAGGAACGCCTGGCAAAACTGGCAGGTGGTGTAGCTGTTCTTTACGTAGGTGCAGCAACTGAAGTAGAAATGAAAGAGAAAAAAGACCGTGTTGACGATGCTTTACACGCAACCCGCGCGGCAGTAGAAGAAGGTATTGTTCCCGGTGGTGGCGTTGCCTATATCCGTGCTACTACAGCACTGGACAAATTTAAAGGCCTCAATGCAGATGAAACAACCGGTATCGCTATCATAAAACGTGCGATCGAAGAACCACTTCGTCAGATCGTTAAAAACTGCGGTGTTGAAGGATCTATTGTTGTTCAGACCATTAAGGAAGGAAAAGCAGATTTTGGTTTCAATGCTAGAACTGAAGTTTTCGAACCCTTGCTGAAAGCTGGTGTTATCGATCCTACCAAAGTTACACGTATCGCGCTGGAAAATGCAGCCTCTATCGCTGGAATGCTTTTAACCACTGAGTGTGTCATCGCTGACAAACCAGAGCCAAAAGCCTCTAACGGTCCGGCAATGCCTGATCCAGGCATGGGTATGGGCTATTAATATTATAACTCCATATAAATTTAGAAGGCTGTTGATAATTAATTTATCAGCAGCCTTCTTTTTTTGGCGGCAACTTTGCTGGCAAAAAACATTTTAATCTGAATTTCCGGTGGCCGGCTTAGATTATCTATTGAGCATCCTTATCCCTAAACCCTTAGCTGCTAACAGACAAAATATGACCTCTTTCCAATCTTCATACAATAAACAAATTACTACTACGTTTTAAAAAGCAGTGTTGAATAACAGCATTTTTCACCGGCACTTTGGGCATTTCATTTTAAAATATCGCTGCAATTTTGCAGTTCAAGACCTGTATGATAAATAAACGATCAACCATACTACTTCCTATCTTACTGATTATCATATTAATGGAAGGATGCAAGACAAAAATGGTGGGTGCTTCAGCTTCAGACGATGGTATTGTCCATGGTATAAAGTATGACAAAGTATTAAAAGGCATGAATCTTCCTTCCAATATGGTTTATGTTCCCACAGGTTCATTTACACTGGGTAGTGGTGAATCGACCGGCCCCGGGACTGCCAGCGTTTCAGTCAATGGCTTTTGGATGGATAAATATGAAGTGACCAATGCGCAGTATCATCAGTTCGTCGATTGGGTTCGGGACTCCCTGGCAGCAACAACCCTTGGCTATGTCCATGTGTCGCAGGAGGGAGATACTGCGGTAGACTGGGCAAAAGCCAAAAAAATCAATTACGCTGATCCTGATATCCAGGAAAGATTGAGTAACCTGATGCTTCCCTCCCAGGATTTATTAAATGATCAACCTGAGTTCAACCCGGCAAAATTGATCTACAATGCCAAAGGGTATGATTTTAATGCTGCTGCCCATCATCCGGATCAGCCCCGGAAAAATTTCATTTATAGCTACAACGTGCCGATTTATCCGGACACTTTGGTATGGATAAAAGATTTTGATTATTCTTATAACGTATCGATGGCAAGGGATTACTTCGCCAATCCTGCTTATGCCGGCTATCCTGTAGTAGGGGTAAATTGGCGCCAGGCGACCGCATTTGCCCATTGGCGGACCAATTATCTCAATCAGTATTTAGGAAAGAAAAAACTGGCGATCCAGAATGCCTACCGCCTGCCTACCGAGGCAGAATGGGAATATGCAGCCAGGGGCGGACATAATAAATTTCTATATCCCTGGGGTGACTACCTGAAAAATAATAAGGGCTGTATGATGGCCAATTTTAAAAATGGCCGTGGCAATTATACAGATGACGGTGCTTTATATCCAGCCCGCACAGACTCCTATCTGCCCAATGATTTTGGCATTTATAATATCGCAGGGAACGTGGCTGAGTGGACGGCCACCAGCTTTATCAATGGCTACCAGGCCTACGATAATGACTTCAATCCTAATATTTATATCAATGCCACCGATGCGGATAGCCAGGATAAAAAACGTAAAACCGTCCGTGGTGGCAGCTGGAAAGATCCTGCGGAAAACATTCGGGTAAATGCCAGAACTTATGAATACATGGATTCGAGCAGGTCTTATATCGGGTTCAGGTGTGTAATTGATATTCCGCCTGGAACACCCAAAAAATAATTAATCAGGTAAGTACCCGCGAGTGCGGGTCAGGGTCTGACAAAAAATAATTTAATGAAAAAATATCTCATAATCCCGTTTCTGGCTATTTTCACGCTGTTTCTTTCAGGCCTGACCGCAGAAAGTATGGGCCAGACAAATGGCCAGAGCGGCTATATCGCCAAAAATGACACGGCAGCGATCCGACCTAATTTCTTCTCTCAGGGTGCAGGCGACAGTCTGCCCGTAGAACTGATCAAGGAAAATGGCATTATCCCAAAAGGGAAAATGCCTCTGCGCAATGATTTCCCTTACCAGCAGGCTCCTTACCAGCAAAGTAATGCACTGGCTTATCCTTCTGTTAAACAGGAGAACATAACTTTCAATGTCCGTGTCTGGGAAAATATTGATACGCGCCGGTCTGCAAATCGTTCGATGATGTATGCCCTGGACGATTTTGGTGCCCATCAACTGGTCACACTTATGCTGTCGGCGATCAAAGAGGGAAAGATTACCGCTTTTAGTTCAGAAGACGATCGTTTTACTACACCGCTGAGCCCCGACCAAGTAACGGAAGCGATGGGTAATGGTCTGGACACCTCTGCCATTTATGATCTGGACGGTAATATTTCCGGCTATCAGGTACGCTCAAAATCCATTGATCTGGATTCCATTTACACCTTTTGTATAAAAGAGGATTGGTTTTATGACCAAAATTATGGTAAAATGATGGTACGCATTTTAGGCATTGCTCCTATTGTCAGTTATAAACTGTCAACAGGAGACATCATTCCTAATAGCGAACATCCTATTTTCTGGTTGTATTTTCCGGATTTCAGATCTTATATGACCAAATACAAAGCCTATGACGTACGCGCCACAGGAACTAAAATACCCTTTAATGAGTTATTTGATCTAAGGCAGTTCAACGGTACTATGGCAAAATCCGATTACCAGAATCCGGGAGAGATATCATGGAACACCCTGATGCCGGATTTAAACGAACAAAAAGAGACTGCGGATAAAATCTGGTCCATGATTGACAGTTATGGAAAGGATAAATACCATATGATTTCTGAAAACCAGGCGGACAAGAAGAGAAAACGAAAATAAGCCGGTATTGAATATAGTGTGAAAATAGGCCTCGCTTTCCAATTATCTATTATCTTTGTCTTGTGCTGCACTTTACGAGTGGTACATCTAAACGTAGAAATCATGGGTGAGATTGGTATCAAAGAGTTATTACTTATCGCTATTGTTATATTGTTATTATTTGGCACCAAAAAATTGCCCGAGCTGATGCGCGGTCTGGGAAAGGGTCTGAAAACCTTTAATGACGGCAAGCAAAGCATTATGGATGAGGTCGATGGTATTAAAAATCCAATTGCTACTGCAAAAAAGCAGGTCATTACTAAAGTCAAAAGCAGCATTACGGATCTGGATCATGAAGCTGTCGCCAAATCATCTGATGACGCCAAATAAGTACTTTATTTCTTTGGATTTTTAATTTCCTGGCAGAGTCCTTCCTTTAAACCTTACCGCTTTGCCGGTTTGATTTCTCATATTGCCAATAGCTCCCGATCAATATCCAAACCACTCCCGCGAGGATCAGCAAGGGGCCGATATATTTTGCTTCACCATACCAGCAATAGGCCGTCCCAAACTGCAAAGCACCAATGACGATGTAAATCCATGGATACGCCCGTTGGTTAACTTTACTTTTCAGGCTGATCAAAAATATAAGCTGCGCCACCAGAAAAATAATATACATTGCCATAATAGTCACTTTTTTTTACTTTAACGCTGTTCTTAGTTTGCACCCCTGTGCACAAACTGAAATCCTTGCTGTCCTTCATTTTCCAGCCACTCCACTTTTAATCCCTGCAATTGTAAAAGCTGTCCTTTTTGAATAACACAATCTATATTATTGATTGTTAATATTTTATCATCCGCTTCTGCTTTGTCAAATCCAAGAAAATAGCTTACTGCCACTCCGCAACCACCACCTCTTGATCCGATTCTAACATAATTTTCAGCAGTATCCTTTTGTGTTTGTTTTAAGTCCTGCAATTTCTTTATCGCTGCAGGCGTAAATTCTATAATATCCATCTTCATTTTAGTTTTATGAGCCCGGAAATCGCATCAGGTTCCTGTTCAAAAATACATCAATTTGGCTAGATACCATAAGACGCGCTTGTCTGTATCCGGCTATAA
>DATJDF010000389.1:0-4276 GCA_035497555.1 Arachidicoccus sp.
GTACAAAAAAACTTTCTTTTGTATTAAGATCTGTGATAAAACCATATCCTTTATCATCCATAAAAGAAGTCAGAATGCCCTTTCTAACCGTTTCATCGCGTTTAGGACGAAATCCTGCCAGATCGATATCCCCTGCATTAATTTCTTTCTTTTTGCTGGGATCAGGCGGAGTAGAGCAGAAATTACCGTTTTCGTCAACGTAAACAAGCATTTCTTCTAAAGTTTTACCCTTTTTTGTATTTTCTTTTCTTTCACGCATTTTCTGCGCCTTTTCCTGTTTTGCCTTTGCTCTTTTTTTCTCTTTCTCTTTCTTTGCTGGAGTAATTGCCATATATATTATTAATTTGATTTAATAGGTTAATGAAATGGATGTTTTGCAACTGGAACCGAGAAGCCGATCAGCTTCTGAATGCCTCTAAGGTCCGCCATTTCTTCCGGATCACAAAATGAAACCGCTACGCCACTGGCTCCTGCACGCCCTGTACGACCGATTCGGTGCACATAGGTTTCCGGAACATTGGGTAGTTCAAAATTGATTACATGCGGTAACTCATCAATATCTATGCCTCTTGCCGCAATATCCGTTGCAACCAATACTCTGATCCGATCGCTTTTAAAATCCTGCAATGCCTTCTGACGCGCGTTCTGAGATTTATTACCATGAATCGCGGCCGCAGAGATCCCTGTTTTAAACAATTCTTTAACGAGTTTATCTGCACCATGTTTGGTTCTGGTAAATACAAGCGACCGATGAATGTTGTCGTCTTTCAACACAAAAGCAAGCAGCTTTTTCTTATTGCGCTTCTCCACTAAATAAACAGATTGCTGAACTGTATCTGCTGTAGAGGAGACCGGATCTACTTTTACACTGATAGGTGCGATTAATATGCTATTGGCCAGCTTCAAAATAGAAGGGGGCATCGTCGCAGAGAATAATAAGGTTTGCCTTTTTTGTGGGATCAGTTTTACTACTTTCTTTACATCATTGACAAAACCCATATCTAACATACGGTCTGCCTCATCTAATACAAAATACTCAATATTGGTAATATTTACAAAACCCTGGCCAATGAGGTCAAGCAGTCGGCCAGGAGTGGCGATCAGCACGTCTACATTGGCTTTTAAATCCCGGACCTGTCCTGCCTGGGATACACCACCGAAAATAACGGTATGTTTAATGGATAAACCTTTTCCATAAGAAGTGAAACTCTCGTTGATCTGGATAGCCAATTCACGGGTAGGTGCTAAAATTAAGGCACTGATTTTCTTTCCGGTCCTTGCAGGATTTTTGGAAAGCATCTGTAAGATGGGTATAGCAAAGGCAGCTGTTTTGCCCGTGCCTGTTTGTGCGCATGCCAACAAGTCTTTTTTCGCTAGTACTAAAGGGATCGATTGCTCCTGAATCGGGGTAGGTGTCTGATAACCTTCCGCCTCAAGTGCATTCAAGATGGGATTAATAATATTTAATTCCTGAAATGTCATTTTAAAAAATTTGATTTAAATAATAGCCGGAACGTAAAAACGCCCGGTTCTTTAGTTAATCCAATGTGTTGCAATCGGCCGGTGAAGACAGAAAAACGTCTTCATGATTAAAAAATTAACAGCATTGCGACTGGAGACAATTCAGAAGTAGCGGTAATTATTGCAGACTTGCTGTGCAAGGTATGAACTAAATTTGTGCAAAAGTACGACTATTCAGGAACCTAAAAAAATATAATTTAATCGTCTAAACAGTTAAAGGAGTTTAGCAAAAACTGGTGCACTTGGATATGCCTCTAGCATAATTTTGGTTAATTTACCTTATATTGAGCTCAAGTTATACATTAAGAAATATTCACCTATGCATTATCAGCAATTATTTTTGTTACTTAGGAATTTACTAAAAGCGGGAGGAGGAGACAGTCCGGAAGCAGCAGTCAGCCTGAGACGTTATCCATTTACTTCTCCCGGATCTCCAGTACTTCCAGGCAGAGATAAATACTATTGCAAAAAGCATGACATTAGTTTTGAAGAACATCTCGAACCGCCCAGCGAGTATAAGCTGCATCCGCTGCACCTAAAAGATAACGCCATTGAAGAAAATAAATTTTTCCCTTATTATATTGTTTTCCCCATCGGAGGTGCTACTGTCAATGGCGTCATATTACTCTTTCACGGTTTAAATGAGAAGAATTGGGATAAATATCTTCCCTGGGCTGCCACGCTTGTGCAAAAAACAGGAAAAGCCGTTGTGCTGTTTCCGATCGCATTTCATATGGACCGGGCACCGAAAACCTGGTCAGATATTAAGGAGATGAATGCAGTAGCCCAGCTGCGTCAGCAAAACTGTCCCGGTTATTCTAATATATCCTATATTAATACAGCGATAAGCATCCGGCTGGCGGATCAGCCGGAAAGGCTATTTTGGAGTGGACTTCAGACCTATTTAGATATTATTATGCTGATTAAAAAGATAAAAAGAGGGCAATTGGAGCGCATAGCTCCTGAAACAACAATTGATTTGTTCGGTTATTCAATTGGTGCCTTTCTTTCTATCATTCTGCTGATGGCAAATCCAAGGGATTATTTTGGCAAATCCAGGTTATTTGCTTTCTGTGGCGGAGCCACCCTGGACCGTACTTTTCCAATTTCAAAATACATTTTAGATTCTTATGGCGGTCAGCGCCTTAATAGCTATTTTTCAGAACAGTTATACAATCATTTTCGTTCCAAAACCAGGATGGCGCATTATATGAAAACCCATAAGGGCGAGCATTTTTTTAAATTCATGCTGCATTACAATCATTATAAAACTGAACGGGAGGGGTGTATTGCCGAAATTGGAAACAGGATATTGGCTGTCCCACTGAAAAAGGACACGATCGCCCCTCCAGTGGAGATTTTAGCGACCCTGCAAGGTGATTTTCGGGAGATTCCAACAAGAGTGGAGCCCATGGATTTTAATTACCCCTATGACCATGTACATCCTTTTTCATTGATGGATCGTTACCAGGAGCAAACGGACAGCGCCTTTGAGGAAGTGATGCAGAAGGCTGCGGACTTTCTGAGATAACGCAGCGCGCAAAATCCCCCATGTCTGGATAAATTATAATGATCCGGAGTAAATAATTCAGCGAAGTCTTAAAGGATAAGGCAACCAAACGGTTATTATATCTTTCACTGCTCGACTTCATCCGCAAGTAAAATGTCTTCTTCGGTCACTGTCATTCTACGGTCGGGGTCATTGGGGAAACCATCCTGCTCAATGATATACTTATCGGGCACATTCAGAAAGGGGAATGGCGCTTTAGAAATGACGCCATCACCTAAAACCAGATATACGGGCGAGCCCTTATCCCTTAGTACAACTCTATCTCCTGATTTAAATAGTTTTGCCATAACGGTGCATTTTGTACAATATACGCAATCTTTAGTACTTCTCCATTTACCAACTGTTAAATCATGTCTATCCCCGTCCAGCCATAGTTTTACAAAAGCATTTCCGGCATTATAACATCGAAAAAAGTCTACGGATAGCATATTTTTTAGGATTTTTATGTAGGATTTTCTAATTTACATTTCTTCTAGACACAAAAATTCAAAATCGTGGAAACAGACCTAAGTCTGGCACTGGAGCTCTGGCGGGAAGCTCTCATTGGATATGACTTTAATCAACTCACCCAAAGGCCGGGTGTTAATCAGTGGTCACTCGGACAGGTGTATACGCACCTAATCAGTGAAACAAATTTCTTCCTCGAACAATCAAACATTTGCGCGTGTACGAATGACCATGCAGCGGAACATATGACGGCGCGTACCAGGCAGTTGTTTGAAAACGATAAACTCCCTGACCAAAGGCTGAAAACACCGACGAACACTTTAGACCAGCCGCAGCCCGTCAGTAAGCAGAAGCTGGAACAGGAGCTGGAAATACTATCTGGCAAAATCAATGCAACAAAAATACTTTTGACATCCAGCCCATGTAAAGGAAAGACCCCGCATCCTGGTCTGGGCTATCTTAATGCTAATGAGTGGTACAAATTTGCAAGGATGCATTTGCTGCACCACTTGCTACAAAAATCAAGGATTGAAGCAGCCTTAAACTTAACTGCGTTTTAAAAAATAGTGCTTGACTTAATAAAATTTAGACATATGAAACAGGTTTTGATTGCCGGGGCAACAGGATATTTAGGCCGCTTTGTTGCAAAGGCATTTAAGGAGCATGGTTATTACACCAAAGTACTTGTACGTAATCCGGATAAGTTCAAAGCGGCGGGCGTTGCGGCTGATGAAGTTT
>DATJDF010000390.1:0-3042 GCA_035497555.1 Arachidicoccus sp.
ATCCATGCCTTTCACCTCACTTACGACTTCATCGGCTGTCATCCAGTGCGAAGCCAGCCGTTCTGCCTCTGCTGAGGTTAAAGAAATTACACTACCGTGACGGGGATGAAAATCCAGACTCATGTCCTTAACGAGTGTAAAATGTTCAAGATCCTTTGATTTGGTAAATTCATAACGGCCATTTTTATAGACGTCATACATAAGTATATAACCGTCCTCATTATTTAATTTATAGACCCCAACACCTTCAGCGGGTTCTTTGGTCAGCTGTACAATCCCTTGTTGCACCTCATAGCCTCCTGTCAGGTGATCAGAGATAGCCTGCCTGATTTTGGCTCCTTCACTTTCAGTTTTGAAAAATAAATGAAACCTGCCATTTCTCTCAACAATATCTCCATCTATACAAGCTCCTTTTGTCGGGCTAAAAAGAAGTTGCTTCGGCTCTGATTCAAGTGCAGTAAAGTCCTTGTTGGCATAAGCATAATAAATAATATCCGCCGCCTGCCCGGTGCGCATGGACCAGTACAGCATATATTTTCCGACCTTCTTATCATAAATTGTTTCAGGGGCCCATACCCGATTGACATCTTTGAAAGTCTCGAAGGCCGCCGGGATATTGACGATGGAGGATTTCCAGTCGATCAGGTTCGTTGAAGTCATCAATACCATAGCTGTATTTGGATTCCAGCCATTCTTTGCGACATGCATGTCAGTGGCCACCATATAAAAAGTCTTGCCGTCTATACCCCTTAAGATATGCGGATCCCGAACGCCGCCCGTCGAACTGATTTTTGCATTATCCAGTACAGGCTGGTTGCCATTTAAAGCGTAAAAATGATACCCATCACTACTGAGACCAAAACGAATGGCCTCCGTATTAGCACCCCGGCCTTCAAAATAGGCAAACAGATATGCAGCATATGGCTCAACAGCTTTCTCATTCGTTTTTGACTGACTCCATCCACGAAGGGATACAAAACAGGCCATTAACAGGACGACGGCTACCTTAAAATGGCAATTGATAAGCATGTTTTTATGATTTGGATATTGCATCATAACAACTGATTTGAATTGGAAATTTGATGAATTTTCTTTGAACTATGTAAATATCTTAGGCTTAAAGTTTATTGCCGAAAGGCATATTCCAATGCGCCGCCAATCTCCGAGCTTCTGATTTGGTGATTTGGATGACTGCTCCATGTTTTGGAGAAGAAAAATTTGTCGACTTCATAGGACCCTCATTAAAACGACCCAGGTTCTTAAAATGGATAAAATCAGTTGTTTCACTAAATCCGAAATTTGAAGGAGTAATGCCAAAAATATCATACATGAGTACCCATTTTTGTTCGCCGATTCTCTTCCAGACGGTAGGTGCTTCACAGGCCTTAGGCTCGGGATCGTACCAGGTTGAATCATACCTGTAACCAGTCTTCAGCGCGTCTGACACCGTCTGTTTAATTCCAGACTGAGCATCATGAGCGACATAGAAAAGGTGATACTTGCCGTCTACTTCAGTAATATCGCCGTCAATATAGGAGCGCTTCTGGGAAAAATTGAATAATAGTTCAGGTGTCGATACCAATTTGGTAAACGCTTTATCTGTATAAGCGTAGTATAATTTATTCAATCCATTACCGAAACGCATGGTAAAGTAAATCATCATTTTCTTCTCCGCCGGATCATAAATGGTTTCAGGGGCCCAGGCGCAGCCGATATCCTTTAATTCTGGGAAGGCTTTATCTACCCTGAGATCTGTGCGCTGCCAATGGATTAGATCTGCGGATTTCATCAAAATGATTGCATTATTATTTCCCCAACCATACTGCTTTTCACTGCGTTGCCACTTCGTTTTTCTGAGACCATCCTTCTGTGCAAATATGTGCAGGTCCGTCATTACCATATAAAAATTATTATCAGGGCCTCTATAGATATGTGGATCCCGGATTCCCTTTTGTTCTGCCAGTGTATCTCCAGCCATAATCGGAAGGCCGTTATTGACATCCGTAAAGGAATACCCATCTGCACTGAGTGCCATATATAAACCATGTGTATCATCTTTGAAATAGACCATCAGGTAAGCAGCCATATCCTGCTCACTCCTATTTACTGGATTGGTCTGCGCCTGAAGTATCCCCGCAAACAGTATCATCAACATGCTTATCCAATAAGCTGCTACAGCTTTTAATCTCATGAGGTTTTGTTTGTGTTGAATTGTTAATCAATTTCGAAGATAAGGATTTTATTTGTACGTTTAACAATTATCAATATTTTCTTACAATTTATTTTTAATAACAATTTATATTAATATATCGATGGCGAATCCCCGATATTTGAACTGCAATAAACTGGTTTACAGGATACTGTTAGATGATAGCTGGCAAATACAGTTCCAGCCAGTTTATAGAAAAGGCCAGTGTCATCTTTATCCATTTAGATTATTGGAACTACAAAGCGTGTCTCCTGGTAAGGAAGACACGCTTAAATCTATGTATGCTGTAAGAGACTAATGCTTAAAATGACGTTTGCCCGTCATGACCATTGCCAGATTATGTTCTTTGCAGTAATCAATGCTGTCTTTATCCCGGATGGATCCACCAGGCTGAATAAAGGCTTCAATTCCTTCTTTGTGAGCTAATTCAACACAGTCATTAAACGGGAAGAATGCGTCCGATGCTAAAACAGCGCCGTGTAAATCAAATTTAAATTGATTCGCCTTTTCAATTGCGTGCCTAAGTGCGTCTACCCGGCTCGTCTGACCACAACCTTTACCAATAAGCTGCTTGTCTTTAATCAGGGCAATTGCATTACTCTTGAGGTGCTTACAGACCAGGTTCGCAAAACTTAAATTCTCCTTTTCCAGTGATGTACTGTCTCTGCCACCTACTTCATCCCACTGTTCAAAATTACCCAGATCAATCTCCTGTACCAAGGTTCCGTTTAATATTGACTTAAAGGAGCGCTTAGCCAGTGGTGCATTATCTTTTATCTCCAGTACGATACGGTTCTTCTTGGCTTTAAGAATCTCCAGTGCCTCCGCATCAA
>DATJDF010000391.1:0-10240 GCA_035497555.1 Arachidicoccus sp.
GTAATCGAAGCCGATGAATATGACCGTTCGTTTCTAAAACTCTCCCCCGATATCGCTGTAGTAACAGCGATGGACTCTGACCATCTGGATATATACGGCACTGCTGAACAAGTAGAACAGGCCTATATTGAGTTTGCGGGAAGGATTAAAGATGGTGGTTGCCTGATCAGTAAATATGGTCTTAAAAGAGATAGCGAACTGAATGCTGAGCATCATTTGCGTTACAGTTTGTTTGACAACAAGGCCCATATTTTTGCACTTAATCTGCTGGTAGTGAACGGTGCCTACCATTTTGATATTTCCTACGCCGGAAGCATCATAAAAGGATTTCAACTCGGTATTGGCGGCCTGCATAATATTGAAAATATGGTCGCAGCGGTGGGTGTCGCCTGTTATTTACAGATAGAGGAAGAAAAGATTAAGGCAGCAGTAGCAGCCTTTCAAGGAGTAAAACGCCGTTTTGAATACTACCTGAAAAATGACAAGCATGTGCTGATAGATGATTATGCCCATCATCCGGAAGAAATTGCGGCTTTAATCAGTGGCATACGCAGTCTTTATAGTCAGAAGTTGACAATTGTGTTTCAACCACATTTATACAGCCGGACAAAAGATATGGCTGCAGAATTTGCCGAAAAACTGGATCTGGCAGATGAGGTTATTCTGTTACCTATTTATCCGGCACGTGAAGCACCAATGGAAGGGGTCAGCAGTGCGTTGATCCTGGAAAAAATGAAACTGGCAAATAAAAGGATGCTGACAAAAGAAGAAATGTTGTCCGCTGTACAGAAAGAAAATCCACCCTTGCTCGCACTTTGTGGTGCAGGTGATATTGCAGAATTAGTGATACCGGTTAAAAACCTATTAGTAAAAGTATAAATGATTAAAAAGAAAGTCATATTATTTGTTTGGGTGTTGCTCGGTTTTGGCATCTTCACACTATTATTCATTGGTGCAAAAGCCAAGGGTGAGAAGACGTGTCAGGACATTAATGTAGAAGTAACCTTAAAGGCCAAGCAAGTATTTATCGACGTGAAAGGGATTAAGCAAAGTATTGCTGATGCCGGCGGTAAGCCTGGCACCCCTATCAGCCAGATCAATCTACGCAGTATTGAATCAAGGCTCCGGCAAAACCCCTGGATTAAAGACCTGAAACTGTATTTTGATAATAATCAGGTATTACAAGCCTCTTTGGAGGAAAGTGATCCTGTGGCCCGGGTTTTTACAGTATCCGGTAAATCCTTTTACATTGACAGCGGTGCAAATTACCTTCCCACAAATAAGGATATTGTTGCCCGCATCCCTGTTTTTACAGGATTCCCCTCTGATAAAAAAACACTATCCAGACCAGACAGCGCTGTTCTGATAGGGGTCAAAAATATCGCCAATTATATAGTGAATGATACTTTATGGAACGACTTCACAGCACAAATTAATATTAACCCTGCCACCGGTTTTGAATTGATGCCTACTATCGGTGATCAGGTCATACGCTTAGGCAACGCAGAAAACCTGGCCGAGAAATTTAATCGGTTATACAGCTTCTACCGTCAGGTCATCAGTCGGACTGGGTTGGAAGCTTTTAAAGAAATAAATGTGGAATATGCAGGTCAGGTGGTGGCTATCAGGACCGGCAGCCAGCCGGTAGTGCCTGTCACACCAGTGCTCCAGCCACCTGCGCATAAACCTCCACCAAGTGTTCAGAAAAAGGCGGTCAAGAAAACAACAACCACAAAAAAGAAAACAACTAAAAACAGATAAATAATGAACGAAAATCTAAACGCACAACAGCAGAAAATTGCGGAAGAAATGGTTCAGATGGCTACCGGCGATGATGCTCCTATTATTGTTGGCCTTGACATCGGTACCACCAAAATAGCCGCCATTGCCGGGAGGAAAAACAATCTCGGCAAACTGGAAATCCTGGGATTTGGACATGCACCGAGTAACGGGGTTCAGCATGGACAAGTGCTCAATATTGACCAGACAATGCGCGCAATTAATGCCGCCCTGGAAAATTGCCGCGCCAGTAACCCGGACCTGGATATCAACGAAGTGTATGTTGGTATTGCTGGGCACCATATTAAAAGCCTTCAAACCAGAGGAGATATCGTTCGTCAAAACTCTGAACTTGAAATCCAGCGCTTCGAAATAGAGCAACTCATAGAAAACCAGCGGAAGACCTTTATCCCTGCCGGGGATCAGATTATCGATGTAATTCCACAGGATTTTTATGTAGATAACTTCCAGTTCATCAAGGATCCAGTTGGTTACAACGGGGTGAAAGTGGGTGCCAACTTTCATATTATAACCGGTGACCGCAACGCTATCCGTAACATCAACAGAGCCGTTGAAAGAAGTGGCCTGAAAACAAAAGATCTGGTGTTGCAACCACTGGCCTCCTCTTCTGCCGTCCTTTGCGAAATGGACATGGAAGCTGGCGTTGCTGTATTAGATATCGGTGGTGGCACTTCTGACCTTGCCGTCTTCTATGAAGGGGTATTAAAACATACTGCCGTCATACCATTTGGGGGTGAAAATATCACCCACGACATCCGCCTCGGCTTAGGTGTTTTAAAGCAGCAGGCTGAAGCGATGAAAAAGCAGTTCGGTTCTGCCCTGACTGACGAGGCAAAATCGAACGCTTTTATAACAATCCCAGGTCTGCGTGGATTGCCGCCAAGAGAGATCAGTGTAAAGAATCTGGCCAATATCATCCAGGCCCGTATGACTGAAATTCTGGAATTCGTAACCTATCACCTCAAACAGGTAGGTCTTGACAACCGCAAGCTGAATGGCGGAATTATCCTGACAGGTGGTGGCGCGCAGTTAAAACACCTGAAACAATTAACAGAATTTGTTACAGGTTTAAATGCAAGGATTGGTTACCCCAACGAACATCTCGCACCCAATCATATCGAGCAATTGAAAAATCCGATTTATTCAACTTGTCTGGGATTGATATTAAAGGGTTATAGCGATTTTGACAATAACAGCAAGGTTTTTGAGAAATCAAATGTATCACGCCGCCCGGCTGTGCCTATCCTGGTTGAAAATCCTTCCAGTGAGGCGGCCGCTCAAAAGCCTATTAAAGAAAAGGCTCCGCGCGCACCAAGAAAGCCGTTTATGTTCTGGGAGAAATTCAAGAATAATCTGATCGTCCTTTTCCAGGAAGAAGAAGATCAGGAAATTCGTTAATAGATTAAACATTTTTTTTAGATAAAAAATAGAACCTTTACAGAGAAGCACTTAAGACTACTAACCATTTAAAATGAAACATTATGATAGACTTTGATATCCCTAAGCAGAAGTCATCCATTATTAAAGTAATTGGTGTTGGCGGCGGCGGTGGGAACGCAGTGAACCACATGTTCAGTCAGAAAATTGAAAATGTAGATTTTATTATTTGTAATACGGATGCCCAGGCACTCGAAAACAGCGCCATACCTAATCGCATCCAGTTAGGGCCACACCTGACCCAGGGACTGGGCGCAGGTGCTAACCCGTCCATCGGTCGTCAGGCAACTGAAGAATCCCTGGAAGAAATAAAACGGATTCTGGAAGTCAATACCAAAATGGCTTTTGTCTGTGCTGGTATGGGCGGCGGTACGGGTACCGGCGGTGCTCCTATCATTGCCAAAATCTGCCAGGAACTGGATATATTAACAGTCGGTATTGTCACGACTCCTTTCAGTTTTGAAGGGCCCAGAAGAAGGCAACAGGCTGAAAATGGTATTAAAGAACTGGAACCGCATGTAGATACACTACTGGTCATCAGCAATGATAAATTGCGGATGCAACATAAAAACCTTAAAATGCGGGAAGCATTTGGCAAGGCGGATAACGTATTATCAACAGCAGCTAAATGTATTACTGACATCATCAACTCCAATGGCCAGATCAACGTCGACTTTGCAGATGTCTGCACCGTTATGCGCAAAGGTGGTGTCGCCATTCTTGGAAGTGCCACTGCAGAAGGCGAAAGCAGAGCGCAAACGGCCATCGAGGATGCGATTAATTCACCATTGCTTAACGATAATGACATTAGCGGCGCCAAATGGATTTTACTGAACATCAATACCAGCGAAGGCGAATTTGAATGTGGTACAGACGAATTTGAACTGATCAATGATTTTGTCCGCCAGAAAGCAGGCGACAACAGCGATGTCATTGTGGGCATGGGTATCGATGAAAGTCTAGGTAAAGGACTTGCCGTTACCTTAATCGCGACTGGATTTGAACACAAAGATCCTTTTGATAAAAATGTCGATAATACTGTTGCGCAGAAGGATAAGGTTGTATTCACCTTAGATATGCCTGAAAACGGACAACCGAATCCACAAAAAATTGAACAACCTGTACAGCTACAATCTACAGAGCTACGCCCAACGGAACAAATAGTCGAACAAACTGAACAACCTATCCAGGCTCCAGCTAGTCCGGCTCCTGTTCTCAATGAAGCACAGTCTCTTGAACCTACGCTGATAGAGCCGGAAATAGAGGCAGTAGCTCCGGTACATCCAGTTCAAGCGCCTATTAATATCCCGGAGGAACCTGCTCAGGTAGTTCATTTCACCCTGCAACAGGATCAGCAGGTGCAACAAACACAACCTGCTCAAAATCCTGTTCAGCAGCCAATGCAACAGCAGCCAGTTACACCACCGGTGATAGCTGAGGTGCCGCAAGCACCTGTTGAAAATCTGGAACAAGAGATGATTTACCATGAAAAAGAGCAGTCGCAGACTACTGCCGGAGAGTCGCCCTCAAATGGTTTTCTTAATAAGCCGGCTAATATTTATGCACCCCAGGCACGGCAGCAGCCCCAACGCACTTACGTTCAGCAGCCCGTAGCGCAAGCAGCACAACAGATCCCACAAGCCGAGCTGCAAGTGCCACAACAACCGGTTCAGCCAGTAGTACAGCAGCAGCCTATAGCTCCAATAGTTTCGCAGCCTGCCGTAGCAACACCTGCTCCAGTAGCCCAATCTACTCCTAGGCCTGCCATGAATGCAATTCCGAAATTTGAGGAAGAGGAAGAACAAATGCAAATTGTTTATAAGGAAACGCCGAAGGAAGCTACGCCGAGCAATCATGTTCCATCTGGTTTTAATGAGCCGGAAGATCTAACCGAAGAAGAAATCAAAAGACGGAAAGCTGAAGAAAGAATACAGAAATTACGAAACCTTTCTTATAATATCCAACATAGTGATCCTAATAGTGAATTTGACGCTGTACCAGCTTATGTTCGCAGAAACCTTGAAATGTTAGGTGGAGCGGAAAGCACTGCAGCCGAAAATTACTACAGCAAATATACGGTCAGCAAAGATGATCATAACGATACAAATATATCCAGCATAAATGCCTTCCTGGAAGGTAAAAAGCCGGATTAATCACTGGTTTTCTGAACTTGGTTTAAATGGTTTTTAGTTGTAAGGTCCTCCCGGTATGCACCGGGGGGATCTTTTTTTGGGCCTTTATGAATGTATTTCTCGGATTAAGGCCGATAACCCAAAAACTCTGTAAGTTCGTAATCGCTACATTATCTACAGAGTCTTTAACTGTATTGATCCAGTATTTCTGTTTTATCTCGTGTCGATTATTCTCTAAAGGCTGTTTTAGTAAAGTAGGAACAGGTGGTATGAGTAACTACGCCACCATCAGCCAGATTGGCTATGACGCCTTAGGTCAGGTTAAAAGAAAAGAACTGGGTAAAAGAAGAAGCGGAGCTTCTCTTTACACCAATACCCCTCTTGAGACCCAGGACTACGATTATAATATAAGAGGCTGGCTGCTGGGTGTCAACCGGGACTATGCCCGCAGTAAAGCCTATACGGATTCTGCCAATACTGCTACCCTTACAACCCAGACATTCAGTGGGGAAATGTTCACAGAAAGCTCCATGGATATCCAGTCTGTCATCTTCCCCAGCCATAATTACTTCGGATTTGACCTGGGCTATGATAAACCCAACAATAACCTGATTGGTGGCAAGACCTACACTGCGCCTCAGTATAACGGTAATATCGCCGGTATGGTCTGGAAGGATGCCCATGACAGTAAGGTCAGAAAATACGATTACACCTATGACGCTGCCAGCAGACTGACGGGAGCCAGCTTTGGCCAGTACACCGCTTCTAATTTTACCGCTACAAAAGTAAATTACAGCGTGAGTGGATTAACCTATGATGAAAATGGCAATATTAAAAAGCTTGTTCGCAGCGGAACTGCTGACTGCCGGCACCTCGGCTACCATAGATAATTTGGCCTATACTTACCAGCCACAGGCACTAACAAGCTGTCAGCAGTGACTGACGCAGTACTCAACAACGCCGGGGAAAAGCTAGGAGATTTCCAGGATGGTAATACCTCAGGTGCCGATTACAGCTATGATGCCAACGGTAATATGACGATCGATAAGAACAAAAAATCACCCAGATCGTCTATAATATCTTAAATTTACCCAGGGAAATCAGGGTAGAAGGCACAGCAGGTAAGGTAAGGGTATCATCCGGTATTACTATGACGCAGAAGGAAACAAACTGCGTAAGGTAACCATAGATAGTACCAAACTACCGGCAAGCCGTACTGTCACGACATATATCGGTGGCAGCGTTTATCAAAATGATACCCTCCAGTTCTTTGGCACAGGAGAAGGTCGGGCAAGACCTGATGCAGCGAATACCGCCTTTGTGTATGACTATTTTCTGAAAGATCATCTAGGAAATACCAGGATGGTGATTACAGATGATTATAGAGTAGCCAGTCCAATACTGGAAACGAGCAGTTATTATCCTTTTGGATTAATGCAGAAGGGGATTTCAAATGCCAATTCTGTATTACATCAGCAGAATAAATACTTATATAATGGCAAAGAGCTTCAGCAAAAATTTGGACTTGATCAGTATGACTATGGAGCAAGGTTTTATGATCCGCAAATTGGCGTATGGCATACGCAAGATCCGTTAACAGAAACATCCAGACGTTGGACGCCTTACAACTATGCTTACGACAACCCAATAAGATTTATAGATAAAGATGGGATGCGCGTGGATACAGTTATTCAAAGAGAGACAATTCTGCAATTCGAAAACCCTAGATTCAATGGGGCATTCTTCTATAGATATGATCGATTTATCAATTCTATAATTGCAAATCAATCTGATGCTGATATTGATGGAGATGGCAGCAATTCTACCGAAGCAAAAAAAGATAAAACTCATCAGAATACTAATGCAGCAGGTATAGACCGAGATGAAGTAAATGGCTATGTTTTGCCAACTAGTGATTATAGGGTAGAAAAAGATGGACGTTCAAGAAAAGGCAAAGAATCAACAGAAATAGGAAAAGCCAATCGTAAAGCCTTCTCAAACAATGGGGTGAGACATAAAGACGTTCCGATAATGTATAATCTTGATAATGAGAAACCGCATTTGGTATCTACGTCGAAGGTGGTCCAAATAATAAATCTGGAGAAATTACACCTGCCGCTGCCAGGCAATTGGACATCCCAGATGATCCGAATTTTGGGGGGACGTCTCAAAATAAGCTACTAATTGTAATCTTTCCTGGGTCAAGTAAAGATTTTGGAGGCAAAACTCCAACTCCAAGAATGATCAATCAAATAGGCACCAAATACTTTCAACAAAACAAACAATTGATCAATAAGGCGATCAACGATACGAAAAAAATACCGAATCAAAATCCATAGGATTAACTTTAAATTGAATTAAGTAATGAAACAATTAATTACATTATTATTTAGCATGATACTGATTTTGAATAATTCAACAGGGCAAGTATATACGAGAGCCGATACAACCTTAGCAATATTCAAAATTAATGACTCACTTAAATACTTTGAGTTTTATACGCCAAGTTTTCCTCACAGTAATGTAGGCACCGGAATTCTATCCAAAGTAGAACAAAATGTATACAAATTGAAATATGCTGATGCCTCAAACTACAATAAATTTATTTTGACCTTTAATGGGGATTCTGTTAACCTATTAAGAACGTCAAATGTCGGATATATTCCTTATAGCTTAGAAAGGAATAAAAACACTTTGGCAATCATAAAAACGATTCCGGAACAAAAAGTACCCCAATTTCATCTCAATCACCCCATATATTATAAGGTTAATAAAAAAATTACAATAAAAGTCTATAAATACCCCTGCTTTGAATCTGAATGTCAATCTATTTCTTTTAAAAAGGGAAACTTATTAGAACAAAAATGGGGAGTGGGAATCTATAAAAAATATAAACCCATAAGAAACAAATCCTGGATTGCAGTCGTTTGTAAGGATAAATTTATTGGATGGCTTTTACTATCAGATGCCGATGCTGCATTTGAAAGGATAGAACCGTAAGTTGTATACAGATTAACTAATGCAGTCCAAATGTAATTCAAGACTGCATTTATGACTTGAATTTATCTTTTGCGTTTTGAGAAAATGAAATTATGACATTTAGAATTGTCATTAAATTCGATATAGATAAGTTCGTTTCATATGAAAATAATTGACTCTATGACGGATAGTATGGGTAGGCAAATTTCATTTTACCAGCTATGTTTAATACTGGATATAAATCAATATGTTGACAGTTAATATATAACAAAATTAATCAATCTCAAGTATTTTAACGACCTCAATCAACCTGCTTTTACCAAGGCAGAGGCAACCGCATTACCGCCATTTTTGTTTTTCACAATAATCTTTGACCCTTCTACAGTATAAATCTCCTGGATTTTATCGCCTGACCAAAAAAACAACTGACTGCAGCATTCACTACCAGTATCTGAAACCTTGTTGTTTAAATTGCAATTTCATTCCCAAAATTTTTCCTGCTTCCAATTATTGGGAAATCCCATTTCTTTTTCTTGTGCCAATGGGCAAGTTTCCATCAGTTTTATTAGTTTTTGGGTAAATGAATGACCAGGGCTAATAATATCCAACGCATATTTCATGCAGCATAAAGCAGCATAAACTTTATATAATCGTATATTTTTATTCTGGATAAAAGAATTCGTACAGTATGTAGGTAACTTAATATGTGCAGTTAATCGCCTATTCCATAATCTCCCATGATGTGCACAAACATTTCGGATGTTACTAAAAGAATGCATCCAACTTTGTAAAACCTCCACATTATTCAGTCCATAATATTTGACTACCGCTTTTTTTTCATCTCCTCTCTTTAAATTTTTAAACATGAGAGATAAAAGCCCAAAACTGCTCACCTCCAGACTCATCCAACATGGTGGTTCAGAGGGAGCCGTATATTTTGACTTATAATGTGAGATAAATGTCTCTACACTCCGGTCCACTTCTTGCTGAAGTCTTGTGTAACCTTTCGCGAATTCAACGGAATTATAAAATAAATTGCCATTTAAATGCCAATGACTTCCATGGCTCATAGACCAATTGTAAATAATTTGGGTGCGCATAGAAATCTCGATTTTCTCCAATGCATTCAAGACCAATAACTTGAACTGCCTATCAAAGACATATAAGCTAATAATCTCTTCGAAACTAATTTGAGAATTAAATGGATGATTAGGATCCGTATTATCCTGAAATGGATATGTATACGCTCGCAGACGGTAATAGCTTATATTAGAAAGGTAAGATTCGGCTTTTTGTTCATCATTAATTTGAAGACCTCTCTCCTTTAATTTAGCTACTTGATCAGGAATAGAAACAGCTAATTTATTGAAATTCATAAGATTATCATTTGTTATTATAGACATTGATAACCTTATAAAAAGCGAAAACCTGCCAGGTTGCGCTGTTCTTGCGGGAAGCGTGGCAGGTATTATTACCTACAAAGATAAGGCTATTTATCATTTCATCAAAGCTATTTGTCATTTTTTTATTCTGTTTAAAACATTAGAAATATTTGCTAAGTTGCCAGTTACGGAATACCTCCGTGTGGAGCCCTTACCTTCTAATTCAATGTTTAGATATGAGATTCAACAGTTTTGAGCCCATTTCCGTTATTAAGTTTTTGATTTGGACAGCTAGGTATATCGGGAATAGTAATCTTAATCCAGCCATATTGTAACATGGATCTAAATAACGCTTCCTGGTATCCGTATGATTCTTAAGCCCAATAGCCTCAAAGATTTCAGAACGACTTTTAGGCTTATCTAATTGATTCAAAATCACCCCGATCTCATTATGAATTGCATCATCCGGCACCGTCTTAACTTGGTCGTTGGCTTGGCCTCTTTCAGCTC
>DATJDF010000392.1:0-2257 GCA_035497555.1 Arachidicoccus sp.
ATAATGACAGGACGGGATCCTGGACAAAAAGTTGCTGCCACTAAAATGGATATAGGTACTGATGTTAACTTTGGCGCCCTGTCAAGGCAGATGATTGAATACCTGAAAACTACTGCGGGTGTTAAAGTATTTACAGGTCAGGAGGTCACAGACCTTAAAAAGCAGTCCGATGGTTCCTGGAAATTAAAAATTAAGGATTTGCGTACAGGGGAGCAAAAGAAAGCTTGCGCCAAATTTGTGTTTATAGGTGCCGGCGGAGGCGCTCTGCCATTACTTGAAAAATCCAAAATACCGGAAGGCAAAGGATTTGGGGGATTCCCTGCAAGTGGTCAATGGTTAAGATGTACCAATCCGGATATAATTGCACAGCATCATGCAAAGGTCTATGGAAAGCCTGCTGTGGGAGCGCCGCCTATGAGTGATCCGCATTTAGATACCAGGATGATTAATGGTGAAAGGGCTTTATTATTTGGTCCATTTGCCGGGTTCTCCGGGAAGTTTTTGAAAAATGGTTCTATTTGGGATTTGCCTTTGTCCATTAAATGGAGCAATATCTTACCAATGATGAAGGTGGGACTGACTAATTTTGATTTATTGCGTTATCTGATTAAACAAATCAGTCAATCTCCAACAGACCGGGTAAATGCCTTGAAACGCTATTATGTAAATGCAAAAGCTGAAGACTGGACCCTGGAAATAGCAGGGCAGCGAGTACAGGTGATTAAAAATGATCCGGAGAAAGGTGGAATATTGCAATTTGGAACAGAGGTCGTTACAAGCGCGGATGGTAGTATTTCCGCTTTGTTAGGAGCGTCTCCGGGTGCTTCCACGTCTGTTCCTATTATGATTGAACTAATCCGGCGTTGTTTCAAAAATCAGTTTCAGACGCCCGAATGGCAACAGAAATTAAAACAAATGATTCCTTCTTTGGGCCAATCTCTTGAAGCGCAGCCTGAATTATGTCAATCAACCAGGGAAAGAACCACGAATGCTTTACAATTGAATCGAAGTATTGTGTAAAGGTAATTTTATGTGAGAGAATAATTAACACTAAAAATTTCTAACTTGCTTTTTAAAGTGTCGTATGTAAAGGCAGAATTTAGCCGTAGTAAAATACGAATAATTCTTTATAGTTGGATAAAATTGTCTAAGGAATTCAATAATTGAATAAATAAGAAAGCAGGAGCGGCCTTAAGGCCGCTCCTGCTTTCTTATTTATTAGCCGAGTTTAAAGATTAATAATACTGTAATAAGCGCCATTCTGTAATTTGTAGCAGATCGGAACCGTTATTCTCATTAACTACCATCCGGTAGTAGCTGTAAGCTTGGTTGTCAGCCTGATTCAATTCAAATGTTATGGTCTGTGTTCTGTCGGTAAACATATAGTCCTTTCTTTCATCCAGAACTTTCCATGTGCTTCCATCATTTGACCCTTGAAACTGCCAATTTTTTGGATCTCTACCGTTAGCATCATTGCCCGAGGTGATTGTATAGGCATTTAGTTTAACCGCTGCATCCATTTTCAATTGCATCCAGGAATCTTTCACATAATTATATAGGTATTTAGTTCCCAAGTCGTTATCCACCAGTTTTGGTGAAGCTTCCTTTGAGTCAATACCTTTACTATTTTCATTGCTAACGCTAAGATGTCCGGAATTAGTTACATCTCTTGACCGGATATATAATGAATCAATCATGAAATAGCTAATGCTTTGAATTGTGTCCAAGGAGCCAGCAGATATACTTTTAATTCTTACCGGAAGGCAATAATCGACACCTGTCTCTAATTTTGAAGCAAGTATACTTATTGTCAGAGGGTTTGAATTCGAAGCACCTTTTTCAATCATAGCTTCGGTACCTGAAAGGGTATAAGCGTCCACTGGTAATGCAACGAAATCATAATTTAAGTAGGAATGATCCTTGTTGAATTGTGTAATGGCCCCATTATCGATTTCAAAAGCCACAGTCATTTGTTCCGGTGCCCCATTAAATCCGCCAATGGCTGCACCAAATGTAACTACTTGTGCAGAGTCGATTTTAAAAAGTTTCAATTTAGATCTATCTGCGTATGCCTGCGGCATATAAACACTCCCTTCATTTGGAGAGGTTAAATCATCCCATTTAGAACATCCAGTCATGATTAAGGCGAACAGCATACAACCTATAAACATGGAGAATTGGGATGGAAAATGCGTACTATTTTTCGAAAAATGTTTCATTTATTAAAGTTTATTTATGAAATAATGTTTCCCTTTTT
>DATJDF010000393.1:0-2454 GCA_035497555.1 Arachidicoccus sp.
AAGTGGATCTGAGACTGATAATCTGCTTCAATGTGGTCGATATGTCGACGGCATCTGTTTTTTTATGGCATTTTTAAACTTTTCGGCCTGACTGGCCTCCAATTTGCCATAAACTTATACACATTAACAAAATACTTGTAAGGGTCTTGTTATTTTAGCAGAAATATTAATTATTATAAATATGAGTGTTTTATTGCAGATTGTTACGGATACAACGGCTCAGACAATACAAACTGGGCAGCAGGCCATGGATAAGATTTCCCTCTGGGGACTCTTAGGAAAAGGCGGTGTATTGATGTATCCATTATATTTTCTATTAATTCTGGCTATTTTTATGTTTTTCGAACGCTTTTTGGCCATTAGAAAGGCATCCAGAATTGATGCGAATTTTATGCGGGTAATCCGGGACAATATTTTGTCTAATAATGTACCTGCAGCGCGCAACCTTGCCAGAACCACCGACAGTCCCGTGGCCAGAATTATTGATAAAGGATTGAGACGGGTTGGGAAACCTATTGATGTAATTGAAAAAAGCATGGAAAGTGTTGGCAGGTTGGAGATTTATAATATGGAAAAGAATTTGAATATACTCTCCCTTGTTGCAGGAATAGCTCCCATGTTTGGATTTTTAGGAACGATTGTCGGTATGATTGAATTGTTTTTTGAAATCAACAGTACCGGTAATTTTGAATTAAGTGTCATCGCTGGAGGTATCTATGTCAAGATGATTACTTCTGGTACCGGTCTGGTAATTGGCCTGATCGCCTATATTATGCACAACTATCTTACAACACAGGTTGACAAAACCGCCAATAAAATGGAAATTGCCAGCACAGAGTTCATTGATATATTACAGGAGCCGACTAAGTAGTAAAAGGCTTCTTACACCCAAAGCATTATTTTCATGAATTTAAGAAGAAGACAGAAGGATCGCCCTGAGGTTTATACAGGATCACTCAATGACATATTGTTTATATTGTTGTTGTTCTTTTTGGTGGTCTCTACCTTAGCCAATCCGAATGTCATCAAGGTGAACAACCCCAAAGGACAAAAAGACACCAAAGTCAAACAAAATATCGTTGTATCCATCGATAAAGATCAAAATATATATGTGGGCCAGAACATGGTCAGTGGTTATGCCCAATTAGATACTGTACTTTTGGCAGCGGTCAGTAAATTGCATGAAACTGTTGATACGCCATCGGTTGTAATTAATGCCGACACCGTTTCTTATTACGGCCAGGTTTTTAGAATCATGCAGTCAGCCAAAAAAGCGGGTGCGCGGGTAGTGGCCAATGTCAAATAACCCAGCCAGCCACTAAATTTATCCCAAACGCTCCTAATTATTTGAATAGGAGCGTTTTTGCATTTGTGGCAGGAGACCGGGACGCCGTCACGCTATAATAAAACCGATGTGAACTTCACTGAAATTTCCCTTATTTTTGCCATGGAACAATGGAAGCAAAATTAAAACTGGCAGGTTTAAAATTGCCAATATGTCCATTTTTTTGCTTAATTTCATTTTCAAAATAATTAACCTGTATCCGTGATTAACTCCACTTTATTAAATACGCTCATTCAAACGGTGCATGTGGATGCAGCGGATTCCCAGATGATCACCATTTTTGGAGCCTTACTGGTTGTCCTTTTTATATTTTCTTTCGCTGTTTCGGGTTCACAGGTCGCATTTTTTTCTTTTGGTATTAAAGATATAAATCTCATCAAAACTAAGCCACAACCGTCTTACAAACGGATTCTCGATCTACTGGAGCATCCCCAGGAACTTTTATATGCCTTACAGATAGCCAGTTGGTTTATTTATTTAGCCATTATCTTTACTTCCAGCTATCTGATCGATCATTTATTCGTTACCAGTATTGGTTTTGCCGGCCTGTTCATTATAAAGACGGCTGTTATATTCATTTTAATATTTCTTTTGGGAGAATGCCTTCCAAAAGCATATGCAGCCCAGGAAAGTATAAGGTTCGCGAAAGATTTTGGTGTATTAACAGAGATTGTATACTATTTTTTCCGACGGGTAGGTACATGGATGCTCTATTCCTCCAATAAGCTCGAAGCTATTATTTTCAAGAGAGATGCCAGTTCCTATTATAACGTGGAACTCGATAACGCGATCAGTCTGACGCATAGGAATGCGTCAGAAGAGGAAAAGCGGATTTTACAAGGGGTACTCAAATTTAATAAAGTTGTCGTCAAACAGGTGATGAAGGCAAGGTTGGACATCTGCGGCCTCGATTACGAGTTAAACTTTGCCCAGGTGATCAAAAGGATACAGGAAGTAAAATATTCAAGGCTGCCTATTTACAAAGGGAGTATGGATAATATGGTAGGGCTGCTGCACATTAAAGATGTACTGCCGCATTTACACGAAAGTGATAATTTTGACTGGCACCAATTAGTAAGCAATCTGTATTTTGTATTCGAACAGAAACT
>DATJDF010000394.1:0-8956 GCA_035497555.1 Arachidicoccus sp.
TGACACCTGGAATAAATTAAAAGAAAAAACGAAGACCAAAGTCAAAGAAATAGCCTTTGATCTGATCAAATTATATGCGCAGCGTAAGGCGCAAAATGGATTTGCCTTTACACCTGATAATTACATGCAGACTGAGCTCGAGGCGAGTTTTATATATGAAGACACGCCCGACCAGAGTAAAGCAACCGCTGACGTTAAAAAAGACATGGAAAGCGCATCTCCAATGGACCGTTTGATCTGTGGGGATGTTGGTTTTGGAAAAACAGAAATCGCGATAAGAGCTGCGTTTAAGGCAGTAGTTGATGGTAAGCAGGCGGCTGTTTTAGTACCAACCACGATACTTGCTTTTCAGCACTTTAAAACATTCTCAGAAAGACTCCAGGAATTCCCGGTCACGGTAGATTACCTTAACCGCTTTAAGTCATCCAAAGAAAAGAAAGAAACCCTTGAGCGCCTCGCAACCGGCAAAATTGACATTATTATAGGAACACATGCATTGTTAGGTAAAGCTGTAAAATTTAAAGACTTAGGCCTAATGGTGATCGATGAGGAGCAGAAGTTCGGCGTCGGCCATAAAGAGAAACTTAAGACACTGCGTACCAATGTGGACAGTCTAACCCTAACAGCTACACCTATTCCCCGAACTTTACAGTTTAGCATGATGGGTGCAAGGGATCTTAGTATCATCAATACAGCCCCTCCTAACCGCCAACCGATTCAGACTGAGGTGCAGACATTCAACCAGGATTTTATCCGTGAGGCAATTTACTTTGAAATTGAAAGAGGCGGGCAGGTATTCTTTATCTTTAACCGGGTGCAGGGCGTAAAGGAAATGTCTGCTCTTCTGCAGACTTTATGCCCGGACCTGAGCATTTCATTTGCACACGGTCAAATGGAAGGAAAGGAATTAGAAGAAAAAATAATGGATTTTGTAGATCGTAAATACGATGTTCTGGTATGTACCAATATTGTTGAAAGCGGTGTGGATATCCCGAATGTGAATACGATTATCATTAACAACGCCCATCATTTTGGATTAAGCGATTTACATCAATTAAGAGGAAGAGTTGGCAGAAGCAATAAAAAAGCATTCTGTTATTTAATAGCGCCACCTCTTAGTACACTACCTGCAGATTCGCGTAAAAGATTACAAACCCTTGAGCAGTTCAGTGAGTTAGGCAGTGGATTCCAG
The DNA here is from genome assembly GCA_035497555.1 of Arachidicoccus sp. GTDB lineage: Bacteria > Bacteroidota > Bacteroidia > Chitinophagales > Chitinophagaceae > Arachidicoccus. Next base: position 1,193 of record DATJDF010000394.1, read on the forward strand.
ATTGCCATGCGTGATTTAGATATCAGAGGAGCCGGTAATCTTTTAGGCGGGGAACAGAGTGGATTTATGGCAGAGATCGGGTTTGAAATGTACCAGAAAGTATTGCAGGAAGCGATCAGGGAATTAAAAAGAACAGATTTTAAAGATCTATTTAGAGAAGAAATTTCTGCACAGGATGACTTCGTTTCCGATTGTACAGTAGACACAGATCAGGAAATCATGATTCCGGATGCCTATGTGGAAAGTATCACGGAAAGATTATCCCTATATACCCGGCTGAACAATTGTGAAGATGAAACTGAATTAACCGCATTTTATCAGGAGCTTATTGACCGTTTTGGCCCGGTACCTAAACAAGTGGACGATTTATTTGCTGCCATTCGAAGTAGAAGGTTGGCTATTAATTTAGGGTTTGAAAAGATGACATTGAAAGATAAGGTTCTGCGTTGTTATTTTATCAACAAAAACAATTCTCCTTATTTCGAGAGCAAGTTATTTACAAGCATCTTAGATTACATTCAAACGGGGACCAACAAAGCAAGACTCAAACAGATAGGCACCAACTTCCTGCTCATTAATGACAAGGTAGGCAGTGTTGGCGAAATGCAACAGTTCCTTGATAAAATGTGGCAGGGAGTTAAGGGGAGTGTGCAAAAATAAAATCGATTTATGCACCCCCCTATTAAGCGCCACATTTCTCTATTTCGTTTTTAATAACGCCAATTTCCTGCCTGCTCCTCTGTACCGGATAGATACAAGCACACCAGTAACCAAAAGGGCCAGAATCAGATAACAGATAGCAAGGGCGTGTTCGCCATCGACATAAACGATCGCGAGTATCAACGTACTAAAAACAGAAGTCACCATATATGATCCGCCACTGGTAATTCCACTTGCCACGCCGGCATTTTGCGGGAACCTTGTCAGACAATACGTGAAGAATAAATTGTATACAAATCCAACCACCACATGGATGAGTACAACAAATAGCATCATAAAAGGAAGCCTCGCATATAAGGAAGTGGCAATCAGCATTGCAAAAATCAGCCCTATCTGTAGAAAATTGGCACGTGAAGCATTTGTTGGAATACTGCCCTTTTTGGCCATTTTGCCAAAAATTCCACCAAACAACAGTGCTGTTCCGGAAAGCAAAGCACAATAGCCAGTAACGATAGGTGATAAGTGATATTTATGCTCTACAATGAATGGGATAGACATCGCAAATACCATTACCATGGAATAGCTAATCCCAAGCACTAATACACCAAAGCTAAAATCAAAAGTGCCAATCAGTTTTTTATATACGCGTATAACCTCTTTGCCCTTGAAAGATTGCCGATACCTTAAAGATTCACCGCCAAACAAGAGTTCTAGTACGAACATAGCGCCACTATATACCCCTAATAGATAAAAATTTGCTGTCCAACCAAAGCTGGTCTGCAGAAAACCACCCAAAAATGGTGCTGTAATAGGTGCTGTGGCCCAGACAATAGTCAGTAGACTGGTATAGTGTTTCTGCCGCTCGCCTTCATAGACATCCACAAAAAATGCCCTTTTCCCAACAACAATAAATGCCGTAGAAACCCCCTGAACAATTCGCATGGCATATACCATTTCCAGGCTTAGCGTGTTGATGATGACAAAATTGCTCATTGTAAATACAAAGAGTGCGATAAGCCCGATCTTATACCTCCCAAAACTATCCAGTACACTGCCGGCAAAAAACTGTGCAATGCCGTAGCTCACCAAAAATAAAATAAGTGTTTGTTGAATACTACCTGAACTTGTATGAAATACTTCCGCCATATCAGGAAGGGAAGGGATATAAACATCCGTTGCCAAACCCGATAAGGGTATCAGCACAAAGGCAAGTATTGTACTGAGTCCTCTATTACTTTCATCGATTTGCCTCATTTTATAAATATTTAGAGAGCAAAATTAAACCAGATTTGCATTTTAAAAAATAAAGGAATCAAAGTAATTGTTATACAAATCAAACATTGGCCAAAAAAAGCGCTCGATAGGCTTTTGGACTCTTTCCTGTTTGTCTTCTGAAAAACAGGTTAAAATACTGCGGGTATTCAAAACCCAGGCTTGCGCCTATTTCAGCAATTGTCCATTCTGTATTTTTCAATAGTGATAACGCCTCGGCAATTTTCTTTTCGGCAATCAATTGTCCCGTTGTCTTACCGGTATTCGTTTTAATAATGTGATTCAGGTGGTTAATATGGATATTAAGATTTAACGCAAAGTCTGCCGGAGCCTTCATTTTAATAGAATGCCGAGGCGAGTCAATGGGGAATTGACTATCCAGCAAATCCAGGAACCGCCCCACCAGCATATCCTGTTTTTCTACCTTTGGCACTGGGGAGAGTGATTGCCTGATTTTCATGGCAGTAAGGATAATAACCTTCATCAGATGCTGGATAATTTCGTCTTTGTATTCAAAGCAATCCTTATATTCTTCGGACATCGTAGCGAAATACGTCGAAAACAAGCCATATTGCTGATCCGTCAATTCCACCAAAGAATAGATGTCATTCTCAAAGAGTTGAATGAGGCGTTTTAACTCAGCTCTAATGTCTTGCGTCACAAAAATTTCATTGAAGACACACACATAACCTGTCTGTTCATCCGATATGTTGCGCCAGCCGAACTTGACATAGGGGCTGGAAAATAACAGTGCCGGCTTATTGATCGTCATCTCACCTTTCTCTGTGTATAATACTGCTTTGCCGCGAACAAGGCTAATTTTATAATAATCCCGTCGTCTGAAAGGAAGGGTTTTAAAACAATTACTACGGACAAACACGTTAAAATGGCGTGTCAATCCGTTACCCCGTTGCAGGTCCAGCGGCATTTTCCTACAGGTATTTTCATAATACTGACGTACGGTTTCTAATTCTTCCATTATTCAAAGTTAAACAATTCAAAGATTATGACCAAGCCCACTGCTAACGACCAGCCGTTAATTTGTATTGTTTAGCCTTGGGTTGGCTTCTCTTTCTACAACTGAGGTTTTTGTGCGTAACCCTATTAAAAATGGCCCGGCAACAAGGTACCGGACCATTTAACTTCCAATACTTTTATATAAATATTATCTTTCGTTAAGCTCAAGCAATAAGCCTTTGCCGGGTTCAATGGTTATTGCACTTCCAATTTCAAATGTAGCTCTCTGCTGAAATTTATCAATTGACGGCGCCTTAAGTGTCACTTTAGCGGGATCCATCCCTAATGCTTTCCAGTCAATGGCCAGATGAATGTCTACAGGCGTTGTAGCCCAGCTTGCCACTGAGATAAGCACAGAATGGCCTTTCTTGTAAATGGTTGCCGGAACTTCAGCCCGGTTCGTCTTGATCGGATTGTCCGTAGCCCAATAGCCAATCATTTCAGCATCCGTGATGCCAAAACGATCCCATTCTTTCCAAAGTGGCCTTGGATCTGCTGTTGCGGACCACATAAGGCGGTTGGTCATGCCATATACCATACCACGCCATGGATTGCCGTCGTTTTCCAACATTTCCCCCATAAGGCCAAATGGTATGCCCGACATTTCTGTCAGGTAATAATCTTTTGAACTCTTTTCATAATCAAATTTCTCTCCGAACCAAAGCCTGTTCAGGTAAGGAAACAGTTCCATATACAACATCGCACTATTAATATAGCCGTCTGCTTTGTCATATTGGCTGGCAGAATGCAGGTCAATTAATCCCGGATGCTGATCCGCAGTCAGCACTCTTTTTATCCGCTTCATAATGTCCCGATCAAAGGCGACGTCATCTAAATAAACACCGTCAATACCTATGTTTTTCGTCAGCCAGTTCATCCCTTCTACATAGTAATTGTGCCAGCGGCTCATGCCGCTATTCACAATTGCCGCATCTTTCACCTCGGGTGTATACCAGGCAGCGATATAATCAGGATCCAGGTGCTCCATTAGCCAGGAATAACCGCCACCCTTACCGGCAGAATAAATTTCATGGCCCAAACTAAATAATGCCGGCAATTCATAAGCGCGGTTGGATAATTCCCGGACCGTATTGTAAATCTTCACTTTCAGACCGTCCCGATGTGCACTATCAATATAAGCTTTCATTTCCTTTGTCTGAATAAAAGGGTAATTGATATAAGCATTTATGGGCGTACCCTGGTGTATATTGATAACAGTTGCACCAAGCGCCTTTGCGGTATCCGGATTAATATATTTATGCAAGTACCGGTTGGCAAAATGGGTTTTTGTATCCAATGTGTGGAAAGGGGTCATCAACAGTCTAAAATCAAAATAAAGGGTGTCTCCTTTTTTAAGGTTTCGGGCACCTGTATAATTATCCACGAGGAAGGCCGCACCTTTTTGGAACATATGAATCCCGCCTTTTTCTCCATTACCCCAGGAATCAGGCAATACCAATGGCTTCTGCAGGTAAAAATTGGTGTTCAACGGTCTTTCGTAGTGCTGATCCCTTAATGAATACTGTAAGCCTGCATTAACATCCCCTAACCAGGCGCCGTCCTGATTTTTCGTAGCGACCTGCCATTTCCAGTTAATTGTATCTGGAGTCTGCTGTCCTTCATAGCCTAGGCCCATTATATATTTTGTGGCAGCTGGCACCATGGGTAAATGCAGGGAAATGTTTTTAAGTGCAATATCTTCTAAAGCGATTACACGAACTTCGTAATTGACAAACCCGTCAAATTCAAGGGCACCTTTTACCTCCATATCCAGTTCAGGCGCCTTATTATCTACTTCCCATTTTATGGTACCTGCAGATTTTTCAGTATACTTGAGGGGCGAAGCTGTAAACTTCACTTCCTTTCCATTTTCTTTATTAAAATGAAAATGAACCGGTTCAGTTAATAGGTTTCGGGCACTATCTACGATAGAGGTCATCCTCGGGCTAAAAAAGCTCTTCATTTGTGCGGGGAATCCAGTTGGAGCAACGACCAACTGGCGACCGAGTAAATTAATTTCATTATTTTCAAGATGAAGGGGTATATACGGTGCCATCACAGTATTCTCTTCCGCCAGCGTAGAATTGAGCCAGGTGAGACGTGTTTGCTTCCAGGGCTGATCAACACCATGATTTTTCGCAACTGTATTTCCTACATTAATAATAATCTGAACGGTCACGGCCGGTGCATTTGCCGCACTGACGACTGCCGTACCTTTATAGACTCCCGGCTTTGTTTCATTAGGAATATTGACTGTACACCATAGTGCCTGTACTTTCTGCTTTGCAATATTCACAACAAAAGTCTCTGGAATGCCGATCCAATTCACGCCCTGATTGTTAATACATTCCATGACAGAACGATCTATCTGCTTGCCTCCTGCGGCAGTTAAATCTGAAAAACTAACCTTCACATCCTTTAAATCTTTGGTAAGTGGATATACCCCTAATTGATAGGCAAAGTTTTCTCCTCTTTTGGCGCTATCTTTAAAGATGGTTGTTGCGCCTTTCTTTATCCAACGCAAGGGTAAATCAGCGGTCATCCGAATGGGATGCATCCGATCCTCCGGAAATACCACAAAATCACTTTCTTTATTTTTCAGCTGCAAAGCCTTGGTTTCTGCCTGGGTTGCAATGACCTCCATCGGATCAAACCTATTAAAGTCATCAATAGATTCGAGTCCGATGACCTTTGCATTTGCGCCGCTTTTAAGGGAAGTTATTTGCGACAACCATTTCTGTGAAGCACTATTTACTACGGAGAAATAATGTGTACTGGGATAATAGGTGCCTTTTAGATGGTAAGGCATATAATATATATAATAAGTGCCCGGACCGGAACTGGGTTCAAAATATATCGTCCCAGATTCACGGGTAATATTTTCTATTTTGAAATTGACTATTTGTTTATTCGTCCTTGCATCTACCACAATAATGCCTTTTTCTTCAGGATGGCTATCTCTGCGGCGCCATGGGATATTCACGCGGGAGAAAGTTCCTGCGGACGACACTTTTACAACAATGCGGTGGTTACCCAGACTGTCGGGATTCCAACTCCCATGGTCCGTTGCATAAGCAATATGCCCGATTTGCCCAACACCTATTAACGCAAATAAGCTGAACAGCGCAGCCAACAACAATTTTTGCATAAAATCAACAATAAATTAAAAAATTAGTAGCGTAAGGTACACTAATAATTAATAGATCGTTAAAACAAACGGTTGCATAATAGATGGAAACTATTATCTAAAAATCGATTTACCCCCTGTGATTTAGAAGATTAAGAGAGGATTTTCCAATGCATCAGGAGGCGCTCTCTTTTTGCAATTGATTGATTTTACGATCCATAAGTGCCATTTCTGCCTGAGTTTTGACCAGTTTTCTGGCTCTTTGCAAATGCCATAAGGCTTTTTCAGCGTCGACGTCGGTATATAATTCTCCTAATAAAGCATGGTATAAATGATTACCCTCCAAAGCAATTTTTTCTGCTTCTTTAATAGCGGCCGGTTTTCCATTGGCTTTGGCAAGGGCATAGGTGCGGTTCAATGCAGCAACTGGAGAATATTCAATAATCAGTAGTTGATTATATAGTTGCAATACCTGTTCCCACTTTTGTGGATAGTCCCCCGGATAGCTATGCCAAAAGGCAATGCCCGCCTCAATGTGGAAACGAGATACAGTCATATTGTTTTTGGTTGCCTGATTAAGGTACTGACGCCCTTTTTCAATAAGTCCTTGTTCCCATAGCTCAGGCTTCTGGTCTCCATATAAAACAGATTCCCCGGCCCTATTTATCCGGGCGTCAAAACGGGAAGCATGGAAACACATTAGAGCAAGCAATGCATAAACAGAGGGCAATGCCGTTTGTTCATGTTCTGTCAGGAGTATCGCTAATCTCATGGCATCCATACACAAATCCCGGCGAAGGTTATTGTCCTGGCTCAGCGAATAATATCCTTCATTGAATAGCAGGTACAGTGTCATTAGCACCGTTGGAAGCCGCTCCTCGATCTGGTTGGAGGATGGTCCTTCAATCACAATCCCTTCTTTACGTAATTGCTCCTTGGCACGTTGAAGTCGTTTATAAATAACTTCCCTGTTGGTTAAAAAAGCAGTCGCTATTTCATCGGCTCCAAAACCGCAGAGCAGGTTTAGGGCCAGCCCTATTTGTGCTTCTGGTTTGTTACAGGGATGGCAGACCACAAATAACATGGAAAGTTGACTGTCTTTGATATTCTTTTCAGAAAGATCAATATTGAGATCAAAATTGAAATCGACCTTCTTTTCTGCATGATAAACAAGTTGAGGACTAATTTTGTCCCTGAAAAGCTGATTCCGTCTTAAATAATCCAGGGTTTTATGTTTTGCAGTGACATAGAGCCACCCTGTCGGATTTTTGGGAAGTCCTTTTAATCCCCATAATTCTGAGGCTGCCAGGAAAGTATCACTAACGATATCTTCAGCGACTTCTAAATAATCAGTCCCAAAAATCCGGCAAAGGACCGCGACCATTTTCTGGTGCTCTGTCCTAAACAGATGTGGCAAAATTTCAGTGCTCTTCATTTTACGGTTCTCATTTACCTGATCCCCACTCTTTTTACAATTTATTCCCCCATACTATCCACTTGGCGGACTTCAACTTTACCGCCTAATTTAAGAATTGGGCAACCTTTAGCCAGTTCAGTAGCGCCAGCCAGATCATCTGAACGCACCATTATATAACCACCCACGGCTTCTTTTAATTCCATAAAAGGGCCATCCGTTACCAAGCCTCCGGGTGCAAGAACATTTCCCCCTTTTAAAAGGCGATTGCCAC
>DATJDF010000395.1:0-20369 GCA_035497555.1 Arachidicoccus sp.
TGCTGTTGCTCTCTTAATTTAGGAATACAGCCCAGTTGCTGTAAATGGTCAAATGTACGTTGCCAACCAAAGGGCACGACTTCTATGGGTAAATGAAATTTACCGAGCGTCTCTACGTATTTGGATTCATCAACAATAATGACGTAATGGCGGGTAATATAAGCGATGATTTTCTCCCGAAGTAAGGCGCCGCCGCCGCCTTTTATCAATTGCAGCTGATGATCCGATTCATCTGCGCCATCTATGGTGAGATCAAGTTCCTTAATCTGGTCGAAATCGGCCATAGGAATGGCCAGGGATTTTGCGAGCCGCTCAGATTCAAGGGAAGTGGCAATACACTGAATATGCAGACCTTCTTCCTTTACCCGTTGGCCGATCTTTTGGATGGCATAAAATGCGGTAGAACCGGTTCCCAGACCTACGGTCATTCCGTCCTCTATTAGTTCAACAGCTGCTTCGCCGGCTAATTGCTTTGAATTGATCATAAAAAGAAAATTTTACCAGGTGGCCAGTACAGTGACTCCGCCTTTTACGACCTGATTAAGTTCAACATTAATTTTGGTGCCCAAAGGCAATAAGAGATCTACCCGACTACCAAATTTGATAAATCCCAGTTCTTCGTTCTGTATGACCTTCTCTCCTTTTTTTGCGTAGTTGCAAATCCGCCTGGCGAGCGCCCCGGCGATTTGCTTTACCAGTATTTCTCCTTTGCCAATTTTAGCAATAACAATACTATGGCGTTCATTTTCTGTGGAGGATTTAGGATGCCAGGCGACTAAGTATTTTCCTTTATGGTACTCATTATAAATAACATTTCCACTGATAGGATAACGGTTTACATGGACATTGGCCGGACTCATAAAGATGCTCAGTTGTAGTCTTTTTGTTTTAAAGTATTCATTATCAACCGCTTCTTCAATAACGACGACTTTGCCATCCGCTGGTGCAATGATCTTTTGTTCGCCGGATTGCATGTTTCTTTCTGGAATTCTGAAAAAAGAAACAATGAAAAGAAAGGCGACAATCAGCAGGAGTAATATAATTAAATAGATCCACCCATAGGTTGGCATCAGAAAATAATTGGCGATCAGGCTACCCACTGCAACTATAATGGCTGCAATGACAATGGAAGCAGTTCCTTCTTTATGTATCGTCATATAAAATATTATTGAGGTGCAAAGATACACCCCTTCCCTTGAATTTGCCAGAATCGGCGGGATTAATCTAGGGAAGGAATCCTTATCTATTTAATCGATCAGGTACCAAAGTACCATGACCAACCACACAATAGGGGTGGCTAAAATCAGACTGTCAAAGCGGTCTAAAAATCCGCCATGACCCGGCATAATGGACCCGCTGTCCTTTACACCTGCCCGGCGTTTAATTTTGCTCTCTAAAAGGTCGCCAGCGGTGCCTACAACTGCTGCAATCAATGAAACGATTATAAACAGGTTCAGCAGCGCCGGATCAACCCACCAGTACCCCATCATACTGACGACAAGAATGCATAGGAAGCTACCTCCCAAGGTCCCTTCAAGTGTTTTATTGGGAGAAATCTGAGAAAAAGGAGTTTGGCCAATAAGCGAACCGACTAAATATTGCATGGTATCATTTATCCATATGGCACCTACCAGGGTTAATGCGGCGATAAATCCAATGGGATAACCCATAAAATGCACATTTCTTAAATGGATCATGAGTCCCCAGCTAACCGAAATATAGAGTAAGCCCCCGCCTGCAACAAAAAGAAGGGGACGACGGTTTTCTTTCTCCCGGAAAACACCAAATATGAATTTGACCAGCCCGATAAGCAGGATCATCAGTCCGATGAAATAGAGCTCCAGCCCACCAATGATTATGGAGTGTGGCAGACAATAAATCAGAAAGCCACAGCCGATCAGCTTGGGCAGGCTGGTCGTGCGGGGATCCGCCGTTGCATAGGCAGGGTAAATAATTTTCATTAATTTTTCAAATTCTGTCCAGCAACCCCAATGTATGATGAAAAACAGGAGATAGAAGGTCCATTGGTTTATCAACAAACCGCTGACCATGATTGCCAGAAAGATCAGCGCCGTCAAAGCCCTGGTTTTCAATGTCTTTGTATTTAATTTTTTTATTGCCACAAATTTAGGATTGAGTTGAAAGGTCAGGATGAGCCATTATACCCTTTTTGAGGGCAACTTGTCTGAATAAGAAAAACAGGCCAATAAGTGCTACCAGGCCCAGGATTTCAAGGGAAAAAGGAGCGGTGATGTGCATGGCCTCTTCCATAGAGCCCTTTTTTTGTTGCCAATAATATAATAGCGTGATGACCAAACCGTTATTCATAAAATGAATAATAATATTTAACCAGATACTTTTGCCAAAATAAAAGACATAGCCCATTAATATGCCAAGGAATAGTCGGGGCAAAAAGCCAAAATAAGACATATGGATGGCGCTGAAGACAATAGAAGTCACCAGAATCGCCCAAAAAGGGTGCCCAAACCATTTGAGTAAAATTTGCTGTAAAGTGCCCCTGAATAAAAGTTCTTCAAATAAAGCGGGTAATAGTGCAATTAATAAAAGCGAGATCAGGTATTGGCTAAAGTCTTTTAATTGAAGCAAATGGAGCATCTGCTGATCATAATTAGCTTCCATTCTCTGAAAATGTGCCCTCATATTTGCGGAAATCGGAATCCATTCATTCAGGTGTGCAAAAAGATCAGTAGCCGTTAATGCACAGATGGCCAGAAGGATAGCCAGTAACCACAGGCTGGCCGGTCGACGTTTACGCGCATAGAAATAGTCTTTGCGGGGGTGCAAAAATAAATTAAACAAAAGCGCGGGCAGGGCAAAAAGACAAAATGTACCCAATGCCTGCATCCATCCCAACAGTCCTATAAAGGCGGTATTGCCATTATTCAGGTCGTCCAGAGAAGCACCGGGTGTTAAGGTTATCATCAAAAAGCTGGCGAATCCACCCAGGAGCAGGCCAATACAAACCAACCCAAACAGGACGAGTAATTGCCTTGGAGCACTTATTTCCATCCTTGCAGGTGAATAATCGGGCATCAGTTTTCTTCGTTTATGGTTGTAAAGATAATTGAATGTAAATTTGCAGCGAATATACGGCCAATCTCCTATATGGCAGGGGCGGTATTATTATTAACTCGAAAACCAGGCATGATTAAGATTGGTAATATAGAATTACCGGATTTTCCGCTGTTACTCGCTCCAATGGAGGATGTCAGCGATCCACCCTTCCGTTCCGTTTGTAAAGTAAATGGCGCTGACTTGATGTATACAGAATTTATCAGCAGTGAAGGGCTGATCCGGGATGCGATGAAAAGCAGGAGGAAATTAGATATTTTCGAAGAGGAACGTCCCATCGGAATCCAGATTTTCGGTGGCGATGAAGAAGCAATGGGAATGAGTGCGGCAATTGTCGAAACCGTCAACCCGGACCTGGTCGATATTAATTTTGGCTGCCCGGTAAAAAAAGTAGTTACCAAGGGCGCAGGTGCCGGCGTTTTGAAGGATGTGGATCTGATGGTCCGGTTAACAAAATCGGTGATCAAAAACACGAACCTCCCCGTTACGGTTAAAACCAGGCTGGGTTGGGATGATAATAGCAAAAATATTCAGGAAGTAGCAGAGCGATTACAGGACGTGGGTATTGCTGCCTTATCTATTCACGGCCGGACACGCTGCCAGATGTATAAAGGGGAAGCGGATTGGGATTTGATTGGTAAAATCAAAGACAATCCGAGAATTAAGATACCGATATTTGGAAATGGAGATATTAATTCTCCAGAAAAGGCCCTTGAATACAGAAATAGATACGGTGTGGATGGGATCATGGTTGGCCGTGCAGCAATTGGTTACCCCTGGATATTCAATGAAATAAAACATTTTCTGGCAACAGGAACCCATTTGGAGCTTCCTACTGTTCAGCAGCGGGTGGGTGTTATACGCCAGCATTTAAAATATTCCCTGTCCTGGAAAGGTCCTGTTGTGGGGATTTTGGAGATGCGCCGCCATTATACGAATTACCTGAAAGGATTCCCCAATATCAAAGAATTTAAAAGCAGGCTGGTCCAGCTAAATAGCTATGAAGAAATTGATGCAGTATTGGAGGAAGTATTAATACGTTATGATGGATTTGTGGCAGATAAGAACCTCTGGACATTTGCAGAAGGTGCACCAAATTGTGAAACGGCCAAATAGGGGCTTACTGCAGGAGTCCAATATTATCTATTTACATAGTTGCAAAGCGCTACTGATTAAAAAAGTGCCTGTAGGCCATCATATTATGTCTACAGGCGCTTTGTATTTGAAGGGTTAGCCCATGAATCAGGAGTGAATCAGGAGGCAATGGCCCGGATTTCCACACTGCCGCAGGCAGTAGTCGCTGGACAGTTTTCTGCGAGTAGGGCAGCGTCCTGCAAACTATCGGCCTTTACGATGATGAATCCACCAAGCATTTCCTTAATTTCAACAAAAGGCCCGTCCGTCAGGAGGCCATCAGCACGGAGTACTTTGCCTTCAATGGCTAAACGGTGGCCACTACTGGAAAGTTTATTTTGTGCGGCAATTGCGCCAATCCAATCCGCCCAGTCTTTCGCAAGGATTTTCATCTCCTCCGGGGTGTACTGATCATAATCGTAATCCGGTTGCCTAAAAAGAAACAGGTAATCTTTCATTTTTCGAATTATTTGCCGTTAAAAATCAGACTGCAGCCTCCGCCTTTGGAGCGAACATGCCCGGAACATAACCACCCACTACTGGTGGAAATGAAATGTTTAAACGATTATAGCTATTGATCGCAATGGTGGCCAGTGTCAGATCGATCATTTGTTGTGTATTAAAATGTATAGCTGCTTCATCGTAGACGGTCTGTGGTACTTCACCGTGGCTTAATTTAGTAACGGCCTCTGCCCATGCCAGCGCAGCCCGCTCTTTATCAGAGAAAAATGGTGTGTCCCGCCATGCAGCCATTACAAATAACCTTTGGGCATTTTCACCCTCTTCTAAAAGGTCTTTAGCGTGCATGTCCAGACAATAAGCACAACCATTTATTTGACTGACCCGGTAGTATAGCAAATGTAATAATTGTTGAGGCAGGCTGGACTTTGCAAGATGCATACCTAAACCCTGTAATGCGCCTAAGGCGTATTTACCTTCTTTCATTAGATCTAATCTCTTTTCCATGATGTTTTCATTTTTCAATGTGATGAATTAATGTATTTCAATAACTAAACGAATAGGCTAAATGGGATTGGACAATCGGGTTGATTTTTTTGAAAAATTATTCCGTTTCACGGATAGGCTACTGTGCTCCTCCCATTTGTTGAAGGTTTCCTGACGCTTTAAAATGGGGTCGCAATTGCCGGCTCTGCCCAAATTTGTCCGATTGCTCAGTGAGTGATTCGGTGGGGAAAGGCAAATTATGATGGATAGCGCTATTGATGGTTACTGTAGCCAGTGTCAGGTCGACGAGTTCCTCGACATTAAAATATTTGGAAGCTTCACTATAAACGGATGGAGCCACAGTTTTCCCTTCCCACTGCACAGCAATCGCCTCTGACCATGCCAGCGCAGCTTTTTCCTGATCGGAAAAAATAATGGCTTTCTGCCAGGAGTTTAGTTCAATTAACTTCTGAACAAGTTCGTCCCCCGCCAAATTAGATTCAAGGTTTCTATATTGGTTATTTGTGCCTTTAATCAACTGACTGATCCGGTAGTAAATAAGGTGTAATAATTGTTGAGGCAGGCTGGATTTGGCAAGGTAGGTGCTTAACCCACTTAATGCGCCTACTTGGTAATTACGGTCATTATTAAGGTCTGTCGTATTTTTCATTGGTTTCAATTTTAACATTGTGATAATCTGCGCTATTGCTTATCATTGACGAATAGGCAATAGAAATTGGACAGGATAAAGCACATTTTTGATATAAACAGATTATAAATCTTTCAGTTTTTTTTCTTAAGGGAAAAGGCTGTTCTTGCATGATTTTTAAGTCGTTTGCAACATAATTTGCCACTAGTGAATGATATATATGCTGCTATCGATCCATAATAGTTGGGATCCAGGCAATAGACCATGGTAAGCGCATAAATGCAGTATTTCTCGCTTTGATATTAAAGATTTGTCCAGGTAATAAAAGCAGAGGAGGACGTAAATAATAAAACCGCCCCCTGATAATAGGGAGCGGTTTTTAAAATCTAACCTGATTATAAACGTACAAAAACTGAAAAACGAATTACTGCTTTTTTAGAAGGGCATTATCTGTCCCCCATTTTTTATTTGGGTTTGATCCCATTACAAATTCAAGCGTCCCTCCATTTACAATATCTGAATGAAGAAGGTAGGGTTTATTATAATCATGCCCATTTAATCTGGCAGATTGGATATAAATATTTTTATCTGATGCATTTTTAGCGGTCATCGTAAAAGTCTTATTGCCGTCCAGGCGGATGGTGGCCTTGCCAAGGATCGGAGATCCGATGGCATAAATGCCATCTGCAGGATTAACCGGATAAAATCCCATAGCACTAAATATATACCAGGAGGACATCTGGCCACAGTCTTCGTTACCAGAATACCCGGAAAAGGAATTATTATATAATTCCCTGAGTACTTTGGCCACGTAAAACTGTGTCTTCCACGGCTGGCCGATATAGTCATACAAATAAGTGACATGGTGACTAGGTTCATTACCATGGGCGTATTGACCAATAAATCCTGAAGCATTACCATTTACTTCCTTAGGCAAATCCTTAATGGTAAAAAAGCTGTCTAACTTATCGGCAAAACCTTTTTCACCGCCCTCCAGCGTTACAAGGCCATGTATATCCTGTGGTACATACCACAGGTATTGCCAGGCGTTCCCCTCCGTGAAGGGGTTACCGCCATTGCCGCCATAGGCAACGGGATCAAATCCTGGTAACCAGTTTCCTTTGTCATCTTTAGCCTGGAAAAAGCCGGACTGTGTATTGTATAGATTTTTATAATACATGGACCTTTCCATAAAGTGTTGGTAGTCCTTCGTTTTTCCGAGTTTTTTAGCGAACTGCGCAACACACCAGTCATCATAAGCCATTTCTAATGTGATAGAGACCGACTGTGACTGCAGGTTTTCCGGCATGTAGTGATATTTATCCCAAAGGTTAAAAGGAGAACCCGGATGATTGGTCAATGAGGAGTTTTTAACCGCCTCATATGCTTTTTGTATATCAAATCCTTTAATCCCTTTCAGGACGGCGTCCACGATGACCGGGATCGCGTGATTGCCAATCATACAATAATTTTCCTCGCCCCATAATTGCCAGATAGGCAGGTAGCCAAATGTTTCATATTGACGAAGCATACTGCGAATAAAGCCGGCTGTTCGTTCAGGCTGTAAAATGGTATATAATGGATGTGCAGCCCGGTAAGTGTCCCAAAGTGAGAAGGTAGAATAGTGCGTTTTGTCCTGAGCATTTTTTATGGTATAGTCAGTTGCCATATAATCCCCATTGACATCTGCTAAATTATTGGGCTGTGTGTAGGCGTGGTAAAGGCCAGTATAGAAAATCTCCTTTTGCTCCTTGGTTCCTTCAATGGTAATATTACTTAATTCCCTTTCCCATTTATCGTGGGCCGAGCTAGCAACCTGATCGAAGCTCTTTGCCCCCACCTCGGCTAGTAAATTTGATTTTGCCCCCTCAAGACTAACTTCCGAAAGGCCGACTTTTATCAGCAATGGCTGGCCGTCTTTCGTATCAAAATTCAAAACAGCTCTTACATTAGTTCCATTCACGATCTTTTCATTTTGATAAACAGAACCACCATTTATAAGTTCATTTGACTGGATCGGTTTGGAAAATTTAGCATAGAAATACACTTTGCGCAGTTGTGCCCAACCCGTCAAAATACGGTAGCCTTCAATGGTGCTGGCATCTATTTGTCTTATTTCGGCATCGATTACCCGGCAGGTCCAGTAGGATCTTTTTTTATTGAGCGTATGACTTAGGTCAATAATTAAATGGGCGTCGCTGCCTTTTGGATAAGTATAACGATGATAGCCTGCATGTTCAGTAGCGGTCAATTCGGCATTGATCTGATCATCCAGCAGCTTCACCTGGTAATAGCCTGCCCGGGCAGTTTCCTGATCATGTGAAAATCTGGAACGGTAACCACTATCGGGTTGATCCGCCTTGCCCGGCTGGGTCTGGATCTTACCTGTGGTAGGCATAAAAAGCACATCAAATAAATCAGCCACACCGGTTCCACTTAAGTGTGTATGGCTAAATCCGACGATTGTTTTATCATTATAATCATACCCGGAGGCAGGATTGTCCGGGTTGTCCTGGGTATCCGGGCTTAGCTGTACAAATCCAAATGGCAGGGTTGCGCCAGGGAAGTTACTGCCCGAAAGGCTGGACGCGTCAACAGCGCCTGTACCTATAAAGGGGCGAATATAATCAGTAACATCTCCTGTTTTGGTTTGTTGTGCCAACAGTCCGGTGGACAGCAGCGTAAGTGCACCAAATAAAATAGCGTTTCTTTTCACGTAAAATTGTTATAGTATTATTACCTAATAATCTACAACTTTACGCCATTTCGGAGCAGGATGCTATTAATGAAGTTCAAATAGATCGTTAACCTACTGTAGCCTGAGGGAAATTTTTAATTATTTTTTGACATTGAAAACAAATCCGACACCATATACATTATCGATGCTGACAGACTGAGAACCATGTAATTGCTTACGCAGCCTTGAGATAAATACATCCAGACTCCGGCCTAAAAAGTAATCATTTTCTCCCCAGAGTTGAAGTAGTATTTCTTCTCTTTTGAGTACACGGTTGGGGTGTTTACATAGGTATTGTAATAGTTCCGCTTCCCGAACAGTTAAGGGAATGGGTTTGCCACCACCAATAGATAAGCGAAGTAAATCCTTATGAATGACAATGTCGCCAATAGGTATATCTGCATTTTGAGCTACCGCATTTTCCTCCGTAGGGTGTTTACGACGGATTATATTTTTTATCCGCAATACCAACTCATCGATATCAAATGGTTTGCTGATATAATCATCTGCTCCCAATTTCAAACCATGTAAACGGTCTTTTTTCTCGTTTCTGGCTGTGAGAAAGAGAAATGGAATAGATGCATTCTCCTTGACAATCAATTCGGCTAATTCAAACCCATCCATTTCGGGTAATTGAATATCAATAATCAGGATATCAAAGAGCTGTTTTTTTGCCAGAAAAGTTCGGTAGGCCTCCTTGCCGTTCAGACACCATTCCACCTCAAAATTCATGGCCTCCAGGTACTGTTTGATGACATTTCCTAAGTCTTCCTGATCCTCAACAAATAATATTTTATGCTTCATATTAAAATTTTTCCATTATCCTTTGGAGATAAAAATAATAAATTTACTACCGATTCCCTCTTTACTTTCGACATCCAGTGTCCAGCCATGTGCCCGGATACATTGATTAACGTAAAATAAACCAAGCCCGAGTCCATTGACATCCTCCGTACTTTTGTGCTTGCTACGATAAAATTTCTCAAAAATATGCCGGATCGTTTTACTGGACATGCCGATTCCGTTATCGGATATAATTAACTGAATATATTTTTTATCTACGATCGTTTCAAGTGCAATTTTTTTGACCGGACTGCTGTTATACTTAATAGCGTTTTCAAATAGGTTTAGTAGCATAGTGGTGAACCAGAATTTATCCAGCGACACCAGGCATTCCTCAGGAACCTTCTCCAAGGTGATCTCCACATTTCTACTGGTCAAAGTTAAGCGATAATCCAGTAAAATCTCTTCCAGCAGGTCATGAAGGAAATAGCTTTCCTTTTTTAAGGTGGCCTTATTCATCACCGTGATATCCAGCACCTGGCTAAAAATTGTCTTCAGTCGCTGGGATTGGCGGGAAATAATATCGGTTAAAGGGGCAATATTCTCCTTTTTATCTATAATCTTGTCATTTTGCAGGCTTTTATTAGCGACCATAATGGTGGCAAGCGGGGTATGAAATTCGTGGGTAATACTATTGACAAAATCGGATTTCATTTCTGCTAATTTCTTTTGTTTCAGCCAGTTACGAAAAGTCAGAAAGTAAATCAGCATGACAGCTAATAGTGAGAAGAAAGAAAGCGCAAAAGTAGGCTTCATCAGATTGAGGATCGCCAGGGTGCGGTTAGGGGTATCCACATATAATTGGAAAGTAATTTGATAAGTATGCGCTGTCGGCGTGCTCACCGTAATGGAAGAAACCTGGTTCTGTTTGGTGAGATCGCCTAAGGTTCCATCAATGTCAGCCCCCTGGCTTATCAGGTATTTATCATTCAGTAAAGGATAATGTTCGTCATTTTGGAAAAGAGTAATGTAATTATTGCCGGTAAAAGTGACACTCAGGCTTTTGATCACCAGCCTGTACTTCAAATTATGCATTAATTTGTTCTCTTTCAGGATCCGTTTAAAGACATTATCCATTGAGCTTCTTGCTCTAAGATCCGCAAACAGACTGTCGCAAATGCGTTGGCGGGTTACTTCAAAAGCCGGCTTATCCCTGTTATACTGCAACTCCAACAAGTGCATATTCCGGTTAATGAACGTATCGATAATCTTCTGCCCGCCCGGGAAGACTTTGTCATTACGAACAGATTTGGAGTACCGGTCATTGATCAGGTTCTTTTCTGCAAAATAGTAATGCTCATCTTTTAATTTATAGGTATTGTATACCAAAAAGAACTGAACGCCTAATAAAATCAGGAAACTTAAAACGGCAATAATTTTATAAATTAATATGGTAGTAGATTTCACAAAATGACCCATTAGTGAGAATTTTTAAAATTAAACGTACCGATTAAGAAACAAAAATCATTAGAAGTCCATTAACAAGCCAATCAACGGTTTGACCAAAATAAATTTTCAGAATAAACAGTTATCAATTATTGACTGAACAGAAATTGTCCTGTTTTAATGGTTAATTTGGCAAATATGTAATTTGTCCGCCAAATTAAATATTAAACAAAACGTTATGGATTTGATAAAGCTATGCAATATACTTATTATCGCATAAATTTCGTAAAAGGATTACATTTTTCAGGGGCCCCAGGTATCTCGTAATGGCCCATGCAGAAGCTCCGGTTTATGGGCACAATTTAAGTGTGGAAAAAATTCACTGTAAAACAATGAACCTGAATATGGTATCAAAAGGAGTAGGACACTGCCTATTATTATTGACATGCGGATTTTTTCTCAGTGCACAATTTGCAAATGCGCAGAAGCTGCAGGAAAAGGATGGTTCCGCCTCGAGAATGGTGGTTTCTGGTCCTGGCTTCCCTCTCTATCCGTTACAACAAAAATTTGTGGACCTTAAATTCGGGATGTTTATCCATTTTAACCTGCCAACTTATGTGGACCAGGATTGGCCAGACCCCGATGCACCGGCAACCTTGTTTAACCCTACCAAACTTAATTGTGACCAATGGGCAAAGGCTGCCGTTTCTGCCCATATGACTTATGGTTGTCTGACAACAAAACACCATAGTGGATTTTGTATATGGCCAACCAAAACGACAGATTATAATGTCATGAACAGTCGTTACAAAAAGGATGTTGTTCGCGCTTTTACAGATGCATTTCGTAAAAACGGACTAAAAGTGATGCTATATTATTCCATCCTGGACACCCATCACCGTTTAAGAAAGCATGAAATCAAGCCGGAACATATTCAAATGATCAAAGATCAGCTTACTGAACTTCTGACGAATTACGGTCCGATTGATGCACTGATAATTGATGGGTGGGATGCACCATGGTCCCGAATCTCTTATGATGATGTTCCTTTTGAGGAGATCTACCGACTGGTAAAGTCCCTGCAGCCTAATTGTCTGTTAATGGATCTGAATGGAGCGAAGTATCCCCAGGAAGCGCTGTTTTACACCGATATAAAATCATACGAACAAAATGCCGGCCAGCACATTTCTACACAGACCAATCAGCTCCCGGCACTATCATGTTATCCATTACAACAAAGCTGGTTCTGGAAGACCTCGTTTCCGAACTCGCCCGTTAAAGATCCCGAGAAATTGGTTCGGGATAATCTTATCCCCCTCAACCAGGCCCACTGTAATTTTATATTAAATGTTGCTCCCGGCAGAGATGGTCTTTTCGATGAAAATGCACTGACTGCCTTAAAGAAAATTGGGGAGTTATGGCGAAGTGATGGCAGCCACTCAGCTTTTCCGAAGGGGGAAGCGCCCATTATCAGTCATAACCTGGCGAAGAATAAGCCGACTGAAAGCACTTGGAGCAATGATATGAATATTATGGATTTTGGCAATGACGATGATTTTTCGACTGCCTGGCAATCTAACCCGGAAGTGAAAAAGCCCTGGTACGAAGTGGATTTAGGCCGGGAGGTAAATTTCAATACAATTGTATTGACTGAAGGGGAACACCCGGTAATTCAGGATTACGCAGTCTCCTATTTTGCAAATAATCATTGGACGGCTTTGGTTGAAGGAAAGTTGCCGGGTCGTGTAAAAATAATTCGCTTTAAGGAGGTAAGAGGACAGAAAGTCCGCATAGAATTTAAAAAATTCAGTGCACCACCCGAAATTGCAGAATTAGGTGTTTATAATGAACCTGCTATTAGCAGCCGCAATTAAGCTGTTTTTGGTGCTTTAAAGGTAAATTGCGCTTTAATTGATGCGTTTATTTACCATTTAAAAATGGCGCGGGGACTGGTGCACTTAATTTCGAATTCAAAAACTTTTAAAGAATGTATAAATTTAAACAAGCCCTCGTAATTACTTTGGTCTTTGGATTATTACAAAGCATGGCACATGCACAGGCTGTTCAAAGGACCGGGGAGCAGAAAGGCCGGTCTGGCAACCCTGTGTTTCCGGGATGGTATGCGGATCCTGAGGGAATTATTTATGGAAATGATTATTGGATTTTTCCAACCTATTCTGCAAAATATGAAGACCAGGTTTTTATGGACGCTTTTTCTTCGCCGGATCTGGTTCATTGGACCAGGCATGCAAAAGTTATTGACACCGCGGCAGTAAAGTGGGCAAAGAAGGCCATGTGGGCGCCCGCTGTGCTTCAAAAGAAGGGAAAGTATTATTTATTCTTTGGGGCAAACGATGTCCATGAAGGGGAAGTGGGCGGTATTGGTGTAGGGGTAGCTGACGCGCCAGGTGGACCTTACCGCGATTTATTGGGAAAGCCGCTGATTAATGAAATTCATCATGGCGCCCAGCCAATTGATCAATATGTTTTTAAAGATGATGATGGAACATATTATATGTATTATGGCGGTTGGGGGCATTGTAACGTTGTAAAGTTAAAAAATGACTTTTCAGGCCTTGAAGCTTTTGAAGACGGCAGCGTCTACAAGGAAGTAACGCCGAAGGGATATGTCGAAGGCCCCTTTATGTTTAAACGTGGGGGAAAGTATTACTTTATGTGGTCAGAAGGCGGTTGGGGAGGCCCGGATTACAGGGTGGCTTATGCGATAGCAGATTCACCTTTCGGTCCTTTTAAACGGATTGGAACCATATTGCAGCAGGATTCCAGTATCGCTACAGGTGCCGGACATCATTCTGTTATTAAAGTCCCGCATAAAGACAAATGGTATATTGTCTATCATCGCCGCCCACTTGGAGAGAAAGCCGCTAATAGTCGCGAGACCTGTATCGATGAAATGTTTTTTGACAAATCCGGGAAAATTCTGCCCGTTAAAATGACCAAGGAAGGTGTAAAAGCCCTGCCCCTAAAATGACGGCTGTAAATACTTGATAATTTTTTAATAATAATGTAGTTTTTCTAACCATCACTTTCTTGATAAAGCATGATAAAAAAAATCATTTCCCGAAAAACCTGTCCATCCCGTTTTATTGTTCTGGCTTGTCTAAGCCTTGTCGGTATCCCGGCGATGGCAGAGGTAACAACAAATGCTGAACCTGCTGGCACTTTGTATGCTTTAGAATGCAATCATCTTACCCGGCCACTCGGGATGGATGATCCGATGCCTTTTTTTTCCTGGAAATGGCGTAACGGCTCAGATATACAGCAAAAGTCGCAAGAAGAAAACCCCGGTGAAACTTATTTTCGGGTCGAGGTAGACACGGATTCGCTTTCTTTAGCGAGGGGAACCGGGAGAATTTGGCATTCAGGGTATTTGCCAATTGAACAACCCTTTTTGCAATATAAAGGCCAGAAATTACACCCGTTTACAAAGTATTACTGGAAGATTGTTTGCAGTACGGATACGGTTAATGGAACTGGCATGAGCAGGAGGGCCATCAGTTCTTTTGAAACCGGTTTACAATCCATCCACAATTGGAAAGGCGCATGGATATCTGATGAACACCCCACCGGCTTCAAGCCTGCGGGCTATTTTAGAAAGGAATTTGCAGTTCCAAAATCCATTAAATCAGCACGTATTTATATTGCTGCCGGCGGTTTATATAAATTAATGGTTAATGGTCAGCGTATCGGCGACCGTGAGCTGGATCCTGTTTATACCCGGTTTGACCGCCACCTTTATTATACAACCTATGATGCAACCACTCAGCTGAAATCAGGCGGTAATGCGATCGGCGTAATTATGGGTAATGGTTGGTACAACCTGCAGTCCACCGCTGTCTGGGATTTTGATAAAGCGCCATGGCGGGGTCGGCCAACTTTCTGTCTGGATTTGCGCATCGAATATACGGACGGTACAGTCGAAACAATTGCCAGTGGTAAAGACTGGACGACCAGGACAGGTGCCATTGTTTTTAATAGTATTTATACAGCAGAACACCAGGACAATCGGCTCCTGATGCCAGGATGGGCCGACGCACATCTAAATGATAAAGACTGGCACAGTAAAAACGACACGCTTTGGCACTCAGTCATACTGCGATCAGCGCCGGCAAAAATAATTGAAGCAGCATCCTTGGTCCCCATCCGTAAATCTGCGCCCATTCAGACTGTCAATTTCAAGAAGTTCAGTGATACGGATTATGTTTTTGATATTGGACAAAATATTGCCGGAATTTCAGAAATAAAGGTGAAAGGAGAGAGAGGAACCGTACTACGTGTAAAACACGGGGAAAGGCTTTATAAGAATGGGCATGTTGATTTATCTAATATCGATGTGCACTACCGGCCTACAGACGACAGCGATCCATTCCAGACAGATATTTATACGCTATCGGGAAATGGCGTGGAAACTTTTAGACCCTGGTTCAATTACAAAGGGTTTCAGTATGTTGAAATAACAAGTAGCCAGCCTATAGAACTGGAGAAATCAGATCTTGTTGCCTATTTTATGCATAGCGATGTGCCACCCGTGGGTTATATACATAGCGCTGACACGATTATCAATAAAATCTGGGCGGCGACTAATAAATCTTATTTATCTAATTTATTCGGCTACCCAACTGATTGCCCACAAAGGGAGAAAAATGGCTGGACAGGGGATGCTCAGATTAATATCGAAACCGGGCTTTATAATTTTGACGGGATCACCGTGTATAATAAATGGCTGCAGGATCATTTGGATGAACAGCAACCCAATGGCGTTTTCCCATCCATCATACCTTCAAATGGTTGGGGTTATGAATGGGGGAATGGTCCTGATTGGACAAGCACCATTGCCATCATTCCCTGGAATCTGTATTTGTTCTATGGCGACAGCCGGTTAATGGCGACTTGCTATACAGCGTTGAAACGTTACGTTGATCATATTACAGAGATCAGCCCATCTGGTATTTGTTCCTGGGGGCTAGGAGACTGGGTACCCGTTAAATCAAAAACACCGGTACCTTTCACTTCGACGATTTATTATTATACAGACGTGACGATTCTGGCAAAAGCCGCAAAACTTTTTGGGAATGAGTCCGACTATCAGCAATACACGCAGTTGGCAGAAAAAATAAAAGCTGTCTTTAACGAAACCTATCTTAATAAAATTACGGGTATGTACGGCGAAGGTTTCCAGACAGAATTAAGCGCTCCTTTATTCTGGGGCCTTGTTCCTGAGGCGTCTATTGATCAGGTTGCTAAGAACCTGAATGAGCGTGTTGTACGTGATGGGTTCCACCTGGATGTCGGCCTGCTGGGTTCTAAAACCATTCTGGGTGCATTAAGTAACAATGGATATGCTAACACCGCTTACAGACTGGCAGCGCAACGCAGCTATCCTTCCTGGGGATGGTGGATGGTTAATGGAGCCACTACATTATACGAGAATTGGGATATTGCGTCCGCCCGTGATATTTCCTTAAATCATATCATGTTTGGAGAAATAGGTGCCTGGTTGTACAAAGGCTTAGGGGGTATTTACCCCGATCCGGCAGCACCAGGATTCAAAAATGTGCAATTGCGTCCGAATTTCCCGGATCGTCTTGCTCATTTTGAAGCCAGGCATACAGGGCCGTACGGTGAGATTATTGTTGACTGGCAGAAAATCGATAAGAAAGGGAAGGCAACGGATAAGGTCCTGGATGCTGACAATGAAAAAAGGGTCCGCTTAGACGTAACAGTTCCCAGCCATTCTACTGCAACATTACAACTGCCGGAAGGGTATCAGCTGGTCAACCTGCCAGGAATCGAAAGCAGCAAGGTGGATTTTCAACAGGGACAGGGAAAAACGTTCGGTCAAAAAGGCATACAAGCAACACTTCAGGCTGGTAACTATAAATTTTTCCTAAAATCGAACTAATTTTTTACAATCTATTAACACTGCATTGCGAGTTGCTTGGCAATCAGATATGGAAGGGTTGATTAATTTCACATGCGACGAAATAGAAGATTTAACTGCTTCCATTTCGTCCTGTTTAGGAAAGGATTTACGAAAACTAAAAATAAAAATGCAAAAAATCTTAATTTTCATTGGTGTCGTATTGTTGACTGCGGGCACTGTAAACGGTCAACAAAAAACCGCACAGGTTGATTATGCGGATCTGGTAAATCCACTCATGGGTACAGATTCTAAACCAAGCCTCTCAAATGGGAATACATTTCCCGCTATCGGTTATCCCTGGGGTATGAACCTCTGGTCCCCACAGACCGGCAAAATGGGTGATGGCTGGGCATATCAATATACGGCTGATAAAATAAACGGATTTAAACAGACCCATCAGCCTTCTCCGTGGATGAATGATTATGGTGCTTTTGCCATAATGCCTATTACCGGTAAGCTGCGCTTTAATGAAAAGGATCGGGCCAGCTGGTTCTCACATAAAGCAGAGGTAGCCAGACCATATTATTATAAGGTCTATCTCGCAGATGATAATGTGACAACAGAAATCACACCGACTGAAAGAGCAGCGAGCTTTCAGTTCACCTTCCCGAAAACGGATAGCAGTTCAGTTATAATTGATGCCCTGGACCGGGGATCTTATATAAAGGTGATTCCTGCTGAAAATAAAATCATTGGTTATACGACCCGCAATAGTGGTGGGGTAACCAAAAATTTTAAAAATTACTTTATAATTGTATTTGATAAACCTTTTGATTACACTTATACTTTCAAGGATTCAATTCTTACAAAAGAGATGGAGCAGACCTGTAACCATGCAGGTGCTGTGATAGGATTTACAAATACGGTCCGTGGTGAAAAAATACACGCAAAAGTAGCCTCCTCCTTTATTAGTTTTGAACAGGCAGCACTCAATCTGAATGAAATTGGCAACAAGGATTTTGAAACAGTCAAAAATAATGCACATAAGGCCTGGAATGATGTGCTGGGCAAGGTGCAGGTGTCTGGGGGAACTTCCGATCAGATGAAGACTTTTTATTCCTGCCTTTACCGGATGGTTTTCTTTCCCCTGAAGTTTTATGAAATCAACGCAGCGGGTAAGCCCATCCACTATAGCCCTTATACAGGGAAAGTGGCAGACGGATATATGTTTGGTGGTACAGGCTTCTGGGATACCTTCCGGGCGCTCTATCCTTTCCTGAATCTGGTTTATCCTTCTATTGTAAAGGAAATGCAGGAAGGCTTAATCAATGATTATAAAGAAGGCGGTTGGTTGCCCGAGTGGTCGGCCCCCGGTTATCGCAATATAATGATTGGGAACAACTCCGCATCTATTGTTGCAGAATCCTACCTGAAAGGTATGCGGGGGTATGATATTGAAACCTTATATAAGGCCCTGATTCATGATGCCAATAATGAAGGACCAATGGAAGCAGTAGGCCGTGCAGGAGTAAAATATTATAATGACCTGGGGTACGTTCCCTATGATATCGGCCTGAACGAAAATGCTGCCAGGACATTAGAGTATGCTTATGATGATTATTGTATTTACGCATTAGGCAAGGCCTTAGGTAAACCTGCATCAGAGATTGAGGTTTATAAGAAAAGAGCGATGAATTATAAGAACCTCTTTGACCCCAGCCATTTACTTATGCGTGGCAAAAACAAGGACGGCAAGTTCCAGTCACCCTTTAATCCTTTTAAATGGGGTGATGCCTTTACAGAAGGCAATAGCTGGCATTATAGCTGGTCAGTTTTCCAGGACGTTCAGGGTTTAATCGACCTAATGGGCGGAAAGAAAACTTTTGTCGGCATGTTAGATTCTGTATTTGTAATGCCGCCGACTTTTGATGATAGTTATTATGGCGGAGTCATCCATGAAATCAGGGAAATGCAGATAGCAGATATGGGTCAATATGCCCATGGCAATCAACCTATTCAACATATGATTTATCTGTATGATTATGCAGGCCAACCATGGAAGACACAGTACTGGGCACGTGAAGCAATGAATAAGTTATACAAGGCTACTCCTGATGGTTATTGTGGGGATGAAGATAATGGGCAGACCTCGGCCTGGTATGTATTTTCAGCATTAGGTTTTTATCCGGTAACCCCGGCTAGTAATGAATATGCAACGGGTGCACCCCTTTTTAAACATGCAAGGATTACTTTTGAAAATGGGAAGACATTGAAAATTGACGCACCAAATAATTCCCAGGATACGCGCTATGTTTCTTCTGTCAATGTAAACGGAAAACCTTATTCCAAAAATTATTATAATCATTTTGAGCTTTGGAAGGGTGGGCATATAGAAATTAAAATGAGCGAAACACCGAACAAACAAAGAGGCACACAGCAGAAAGATGCTCCTTTCTCTTTATCAACAACTAAATAAAAACAATATGAAGGTTAAATTTTCTGTAATGACAGTGGCGATTTTGCTGCTGTTAGGCTGCACCAGTGCCTTGCAGGCACAAAAAAACTGGGAAAAAATTTATTCTGATCAGGATGTGTCCCGTGACACCATTCAGAAAAAGGGGTATACACTTATTTTTATCAACAAAGATGATTCTTTTGATGGGCAGACGATCAAAAGAATGACCCAGACTTTCTTCGATGTCTATCCGAAGGAAGTAAAAACCTATAATAAGAAATCATCAAAAACAGTGGCCATTATCATTGATCCGGAATATAAAGGAGTCGCAGCCACGTCCGGTCATGTTGTGCGGGTAAATCCGGCGTGGATGCGTGCGCATCCGGAAGATTTAGATGTTGTTACCCACGAAACGATGCATATTGTGCAGTCTTACCCACATGATGCCGGTCCCGGATGGATTACAGAAGGAATTGCTGATTTTGTCAGAAATCAATATGGCGTTAACAATAAAGCGGGAAATTGGTCACTTACACCCTTTAATGAAAAGCAAAATTATACAAATGCCTATCGGATTACAGCAAGATTTTTCGTTTGGATTAGCAAAAATTATAAAAAGGATTTTGTAAAAAAGTTAAATACTGCCATGCACAGTGGGAATTATTCTGATAAATTTTGGAAAAATCAGACAGGCAAATCAGTTGATGAGCTTTGGAAGGAGTATAGCCAGAACCCTTTAATTTAGAGGATTACAGAAGAGTCTATAAATAAGGTTTATGTGTCATTTGAATTCTGTTAATTATGTGAATATCATCCATTAACACAAATGATCCATAAACCTTTTTAGTTTTAGGGTGGAATTTGATTTTTAACCCACCTATAAAACGCTATGAAAACATCTATTTATCAGAAGGTGATCCTATGCGCCTTCCTCTGGTTTTTTTCACAAAACCTTCTCCATGCACAGCAACGGGTATTAACAGGAACTGTTGTTGATGTTAAAACGAACACCCCTCTTTCAGGTGTTTCTATTTCGGCTCCAAAAACAATTGGCACACTTACGGATGTACAAGGACGCTACTCCCTGAAGTTGAATGCACCCATTGATTCTCTGACATTTTCTTATGTTGGTTACCGCACGAAAATTGTGGTGATGGACACGGTCAAGAGTGATCTCTTAAATGTGGCATTACTCGCGCAGGACGCTACGCTTGAACAAGTAGTGGTCGTTGGTTACGGTACG
>DATJDF010000396.1:0-2686 GCA_035497555.1 Arachidicoccus sp.
ATGCAAAAAAAAGCGCACCTAAGCCCGAAATCGTAGAAATACCGACTCTTTTACAAGTAGCAGATATGAATATCGATTCCCTGAAAAAAATGGTTAATAAAAACCTCAGGTCCAATGAAACGTTGAAGCATTGGAGAGCGACTAGAAAGAAAATTGAAACCTTTATCAAAGAGGTCTACCGGGACATCAATTTAAAAATAAACGAGATCGACTATTCCTTTGCCACTAAATTCTATAATTACCTGACAATTGACAGGGAGCCTCTCCTTAGTGAGGCATCTGCAAAATAACAGATCAAAAATACGAAGCAGATACTTTCCTTTGCGGAGACTCATAACTATATTGATAAAAAACCCATTCAAAAATTTCGTTGCGGCGGCGATGATACCGATATACCCCCGTTAGAATTCCATGAAGTAAAGACCTTATGGGAAAAGAATATTACCAGTGACCGATTGGCAGAAGTCAGAGATCCATTTATATTCCAGTGTTTTACCGGTTTTGCCTTCCAGGATGTCTACGGGCTCACTGAAGCCAATATCATAAAAGTCGGCATAAAGGGCGAACTCTGGTTAAGCAAAGAAAGAGGAAAAACGGGGGTTTCAGAAATTGTACCAATCATGCTCATTGCGGCCGAAATAATTGACAAATACGCCAATCATCCTTGTAGAGTCATACAAGGACGATTACTACCTATAAACAGCAATGCCAGATACAATGGATATCTCAAGGAGCTAGCAGCAATCGCTGGAATTAACCGAGACCTCAATACGCATCTTGCCCGGCATACCTTTGCCGGCATGATGCTCAATATTATTGAATTCTCACTTGAGGAAGTGAGCAAAATGCTTGGGCATAAATCAATTAGAACAACTCAGCGATATGCAAAAGTCCGGAAATATAAAATCAGTAAAACCTGGTCAAGGGTTAGATCCAATGTATTTACAAAAGAAGGGAAGTTGAGGACAGAGTTGGACTAACAGTATTATAGGATGTAATCAATTTTAGTAAAGGCCTCCTTAAATACGATAAAACCAAAAAATTTAACTTGAACGTAAACAACAGTTTTTATAATAATGCAGCCGTGATGTTGCCAAAGTATACATTCAGCTGCTTATTCTATTTCTAATAACCATCCCTTTCCAGGTTTAACCAGCATCGGTGCGTCCATCTCGAAAGTAGCAGCCTCTTGAAAACCTTTAATTTCAAGTGCTACAAATTTAACCTTCCTTGCTGCAATACCCAGTTCTTTCCAATTGATTTTCAAATGAACATTTACGGGTTGATCATCCCAGCTGGCAACGGCGATTAGGACTTTTTCTCCATTCTTATATGCTGTGGCCAAAACTTTGGGATCAGATGAGCTGATAGCTGTATTAGGCAGCCAATATCCAAACATTTTTGAATCCTTGATTCCAAATCTGTCCAGTACTTGCCAAATGGGTTTAGGATTACATAATTTGCCATCTGTAGGCCATCCATCACGACTAGTCATTCCATAAATAAGGCCGCGCCATGGATTGCCGCCACTGAACAACATATCTCCCATGAGTCCAAAAGGAATGCCAGATGTCTCCACCATCCAATTCGCAGGCTGCATTTTTTCATAATGGAAATTTTCTCCAAACCAGAGTTTGTCAATATAGGGAAAGAATTCAGTATATTGAGTGGCCGGGCCTTTTGAAAAATCTGTATTGGAATGAAGATCAATCATGCAGCCAGGTTTGACCATATCCATCACTTTACGCATTCGTTTTAGCATATCCCGATCATAAGCCACGTCATCTAAATAAAGACCATCGATCCCCACATTCTTTGTTAACCAACGTAGACCTTCTATATAATAATTATACCACCTTGAGTCACCGCTTGTCCGAATGGCAGCATCACAGGCCTCGTAACCATCAATGGGCGTAAACCACTGAACATCATAATGATTTACTAAATGTTCTTGAAGCCAGGGATAGCCTCCCCCTTTCCCGTCACTGAAAATCTCCGTGCCCAGACTTCTTAATGCCCATATCTCAGCGCATTGGTTGGAAAGTTCTCGAATGGTATAATAGATCTTTGTTTTAACGCCGGCCTGATGGTAATGATTGACAAAGGCACGCATGCTGTCGACCATTACAAAAGGATAATTAATATATGGGTTAATTCTGTTAGCGTGATGCACATTAATCACATTCACGCCCGCTTTAATATCTTCCTGCAGCGGATAAGGATTTCCGTAGTTCTGATAATAGCGGTTAGAAAACTGCGCTTTAGGATTTAACTTTTTTACCGGGGTAATTAATAGGGAAAACTCGAAGGTAAGCATACTATCTTTTTCAAGTAAACGTTTACCGGTAAAAGTCGAGGCATTTACATTTGTCCCCTGTTTTCTTATCTTAAATCCACCCTTGTTTTCGTTATACCAACTTGGAGGCGGATCTGGCCTGTACAGATTGAGCATAGGGCCATTATAGGTGGCGCCGAGAAATTTACAATAAATACCGGCATCATAGTTTCCTATCCAGTAAGAATTTTGAGGTCCCTTCCATTTCCAGTCATAATATTCCGGGGTAGTACTGCCATTTCTTCCAAAAGGTTTTCCGCTACCCATACCCATAAAATAGGTAGCCAGCGCCTTTCTGACAGGTAATGTTAAACTCATATCGTCTAATTCAAGATGCCGATGGGCTTTCAA
>DATJDF010000397.1:0-3623 GCA_035497555.1 Arachidicoccus sp.
CGTGGGTGTTTCTATCCAGATTAATTTGGTTTGGGGCGTTAGTGCGTTGAAGACATTGCTGACATCTGTGGTATCTACATAATTGACTTTAATGCCGAATTTTTCATACACATGTGTAAACAGGCGATAGGCGCCGCCGTATATATCGTCCACTGCTATAATTTCATCACCGGCTTTGAGTAATTTCAAAACAGTGTCTATGGCTGCCAGGCCACTTGCAAAAGCGAGACCAGTGCTGCCATTTTCTATTTCCGCGATTATTTTTTCGAGAACCGCACGGGTAGGGTTATTACTTCTGCTGTAATCAAAGCCCTTATGTACGCCCGGCGCCTCCTGAACGAAGGTAGCCGTTTGGTAAATCGGGACACTGATGGCCCCGGTTAATGGGTCAACGGGAATGCTGTTTAAAATTTGAGTGCTTGTGCTCATTGTTTCTGAATTTTTATGGTTAAAAAAATGGTTATAATTTTTTTTGCACCAATTCAGAAAGGGGAGGGTATCAGCCGGGCATAAAAAAAGCTCAACTGATAAATCAGATGAGCATATGTAAAGAGATAAAAATTATCTTTCAAGGCTGGGATCTGGCTTATCTTTCCTGCTGCTAAGCAGGATGGAAGTAGCACCTTATATCAAGTATAGGTTGCCAAGACATCGTAGGGCCATTTCCCTCCGTCTTTCTGGATAAGTAGCAATAATAGAAATAAGAACTTCGGAGGCAAAGATAAGTGCCGAATACCTAT
Source organism: Arachidicoccus sp. (assembly GCA_035497555.1). Taxonomy (GTDB): domain Bacteria; phylum Bacteroidota; class Bacteroidia; order Chitinophagales; family Chitinophagaceae; genus Arachidicoccus. Next base: position 741 of record DATJDF010000397.1, read on the forward strand.
AAGACCAAATTTTTTTTCAATAAGGAGAGAAAAGAATTTGTTAAAGTGTTGAAATGAGGTCATAAAGTACCAACCTGTCGGGGCTGAAAACGTGTCTTTTATAAATAAGCCGGCTGGATGAGACCGGGTTTTTACCGGGTTTTTATTTTTTAAAAAAAGAAAGTTTGAAATAACTATATTTGTTCCCATTATAAGTCTTTAATAAAAATTAGAATAAACATGCGCATCAATACTTTTATCTTTTCTCTGATTGTTTGTTTCCCTGTATTAGTAACAGCGAAGGAAAATGCAATTACAAATCAACCTAATACGGAAAGAATACGTTCGCTGCCGGTCGGGAAAAGCCAGGGAATACAGTTAATTGAAAACAAAGGTCAATGGGAGTCCGAGATCAGATACAAAGCGGAGATTCCGGGGGGTGCCATGTTTCTAACAGACAAAGGGTTTGTTTATAATTATTCCAGTGAGCATGATTTAAGTGAGATTCAAGAATTAAAGGAAGCAGGTAAATCTGTAGCCGACGCGGTGATTCATATGCATGCCTATAAAGTAAACTTCCTCGGAGTGCAATCAGACGTGAAATATCTGCCTACCGATAAAAGCAGTACTTATAATAATTACTTCATCGGTAATGATCGTTCAAAATGGGCGGGTAATGTCGGTCTATATGGCGAAGTAGTTCAGCAAAATATTTATCAGGGAATTGACCTTGCGGTATATAGCAAGGGGGAGTCCATGAAATACGATTTTGTCGTTGCTCCCGGAGCGGATCCTGCGCAGATTGTATTGTCTTTCGATGGTGTACGGCCTGAGCTTACGAAAACGGGTGACTTGCATATTAAGACATCGGTAAATGAAATTATTGAAAAAGCGCCTTATACTTATCAGTTAATCGACGGGAAGAAAGTGGCTGTTGCATCTGCTTACAAATTAAGCAATGGCCGGCTGAGTTTTGAATTTCCCGAAGGGTATAATAAAGCATTGCCATTAATGATAGACCCGGAACTGGTTTTCTGTACCTATAGCGGTGGAACAGGTAGCGGATCCGGTTATTACGGGTTCAGCACCACTTACGATAATGCCGGAAACGCCTATGCGGGTTCCGGTGTTTACAACACGGGCTGGCCGGTGACTGTTGGCGCGTTTCAATCTAATTATTCCTCATTAACTGGTGCTCAGATTGTTGGAATTAATAAATATAATGCGACCGGAACCAATCTTATTTATTCTACTTATTATGGAGGAAACAGCCAGGATTTACCACATGCTATGCGTGTAAACGATCAGGATGAATTGGTAATAGCCGGTAGCACTACCAGCTCTACAATGCCGTTTACCACCGGTTGTTATGACAGCACATTAAACGGCATGGATATTTTTGTCGCTCATTTTAACAGTACAGGAACGGCGCTTATCGGAGCTACTTATATTGGCGGAAGCGGCACGGAGTGCAATGCTTTTTCCTTGTCGGGAACTGACTTTGTATCTAATCAGAATATTTCAAGTCCCGTTGAGCTCAATTTTGACGATAACGGGAATATCTGGGTGGTTGGGAATTCTTCTTCTTCCGACTTTCCCGTAACAGCCAACGCGCAGCAATCTACTAATGCAGGTGCCTCTGATGGCGTTATTTTTAAATTGAACCCGGATTGTTCTTCTTTGTTGTACAGCTCCTTTTTGGGCGGGTCCAATAACGACGCCGTATTCGGAATTCAATTCACCAGCGCCGGAAACCTCGCTGTTTGTGGAATGACGCAAAGTACTAACTTTCCTACCACTGCGGGGGTGCTTCATAGCACTGCTCCCGGAGGCAGTTTTGATGGATTCGTCTCTATTATTGATGCTACAACAGGTGCAGTTCTTCAGTCCACTTATTTGGGTACCGACAATACGGATCAGGCTGTTCAATTACAGGTGGACGAAAACGATAATATTTATGTACTGGGCAGAACGATGGGTGACTACCCCGTTTCTACAGGTGTCTATTCTGTAACGGACGGAGATGTATTTATAGACAAGATCTCGGATGATCTCAGCAGCTCCCTGTTATCGACCCGTTTAGGGAAAGTTCAGGGACAGGCTTATCAGGCTTACTATCCCGATGGCTTCCTGTTGGACATGTGCGGGAATGTTTATGTTACGGGTCTGGTACCTACCTCTGTATTTCCAATCAGCTCCATTTCCATGCCCTTGTCTGCGAATGCTTATCAAACAACGCCCGCCAATTTCTGGTTTGGCGTTTTAAAGCCTAATTTTACGGATTTGTTATACGGCTCTTATTTTGGCGTTGAACAAGACCATTCGCATTGTGGTGTGAGCCGGATGGACCCCAATGGAGTCGTTTACCATTCTATTTGTAATGCACAGCAGTATCCTTTTACGACTCCTGGGGCCTGGGACTCCACTTATTCCGGGGGCGGTCAGGATATTGTGACGTTTAAGTTTGATTTTGAAGCCACGGGTGTTCAATCTCATATCGTACTTCCACCTACTGAAAATGATTCGGTCTGCGCACCTTATACCTTGCAATTCAACAATAATTCAACCTCTCCCTATAGTATTGAATATTCCTGGAATTTTAATGACGGGACAACCTCTACTGCAATTTCGCCAACACATGTTTTTACCAACCCTGGAATCTACCAGGTAATCCTCCATGCTCATAGCGATTCTGCCTGCATTCCGGATGATTATGACACGATGACTATTACTGTTTTACAGACTGTTCTTCCCGATATTACCGTTCAGGATACTATTGTCTGCAGCCCGGAACAGTCTATTGACCTTTCGGTGACCATTAATAATCCAAGCCCCAATAACACCATTTTATGGACTCCGGCAACAGGAATTATTGCAGGGGCCAATCAAGCTACAGTTACTGTC
>DATJDF010000398.1:0-4692 GCA_035497555.1 Arachidicoccus sp.
CAAAATTCAAACCATATCTGACCGGATTAAGGTTAAAGGAACCATGTTTTTTTACTTTTCCAGACTCCTTATTGATCTGTTTTGTTTTCCCACCAACAAACAGCCCTCCTTCCACACCAGCATTTATGATAAACTTACTCCCCCGAACCGGACGTATTGTGAGATTTAAAGGCATAGTCAAATAAGTGGATCTTAAAAGATTCTTAGAAAAATGAGCATCTTCATTTATCGTATAGGTCAATTTATCCTTCCCTTTTTCCAGTGTTATATCCCGCTCAAAATGATAGGTGTTATAGGTAAAACCCAAGGCAGTAGAAATCTTCAATGTATGTGCCTTATTCAGATAAACACCCCCGCCAATTGGGAATATACTGAACTCCGGCCCCTTATCCAGTGTCAGATCGGCATTTGTACTGGAAATGCTAAGACTCCCTTTATCCATAAATCGGTTCCAGCCGAAAGAAATGGAGGGGTAGAAACCAAAGTAGGCCGCCCTATCATGGGAAACAAACCCAACATCAATTTTATGTGTTTTAGTTTTGCCATCTTTCTGCTGTTTTTGAACCCTGATAGAAGGCACGTCATCCCTGCCTTCCTTTTTGCTTGAAAGGCTATCCTGGCCAAAGGTCACCTTACATACCATCACCATCGTTAAGAGAAACATCAACTTTTTCATATACCTATTTTTTATTTTTATTTATACTTGGTGATTGCCAGGAAGCCGACTTTAACGGTTGTACGGTCCGGATATTCGGCTACAACATCCTCAGAAATCTCCTTCGCCCGGTGTTTAAAATGCCTGACAAGACCTTTAAAAAATCCGCCTCCCTTTTTTTCATCAGATCCATCTTCAATTTCTTTATTAATAGCTATTGTAGGCGTTAAGGTCACATCACTATAAGTTTTATCATTATCAGCACCTTTTGTGGTTCTCTCCAACTGCAGACTCGCGGTCTTTAATGGCTCCTTTGCCGGTGTACCCGGCAACCTGTCCACTTTGCTTTGCTGCTGTGACAAGGCTGCATTTAGCGCGGTGGCATTTGAAGGTGACGGCTGCTTTATCTTCATATTTGCCTCAGCAACTGCCGTAGCGGCTTTACCTAAGGCGGCGACTGTACTATGCAGCGATTGGTCGACCTCCCCGGATGGATATTTATCCGCACCACCAGATTGAACAGAATTATTTGCCTTCGCAATAGCTCCTGGCTTTCCGCCAGACTTTTCCGCGCGGTCAGCTAATCCGGTTATCCTATTTGAAGCAACTGATGTAGCCATTTTATTTTTGACCAAATCTCCTTCAGCAATTATTGGCTGCCTGAGATTCGTTATTCCATCTATGGACGGGTTTTGAAGTGGAAGGCTGTGGCTGTTGTCCACAAGATGACTCTTTTTTCCCATCGTCGTGTCAGCCATAATAATACTGCGAAGTGACTCAGGTATGGCTGTCATAGGATGGCGCATCCAAAACTGATTTAAGGAACCACCCTGTCTTACCATTTGAGAACCTGCAGAAATGTTTCTGGGTCCCTTCCATAAAAATTGTGAAACGACTATCCCAAGAATCATTAAAACACCAACAATCACTGCAGCGTAACTTAATACGATACGCCTGCGAATAGCTGGCCTTGGTAATCGGGCCTCAATTTTTTCAAAAATACCGGCTGGTGGCGTTAGCTCTGCCGCTTCCAGTAAACCCCGCACCTGCAGATCAAAGCTGTCCCGCTCCTGGTCCTGACCGTCTACGGCTGCATGCTGCGGTTGTAGTGACGCCTCAGGAGTTCCTGAAGGTTTACGGTGTTTATTATTTTCTGTATTGCTCATATTCCACCTCCTCTCTTTTAATTAATGCCGTTTTGAGCATCTGTTTTGCCCTGGATAATTGCGATTTACTTCCCCCTTCGGAAATGCCTAATTTAATTGCGATTTCTTTATGTGAAAACCCTTCTATAACATACATATTAAAGACAATCCGGTAGCCGTCCGGCAATCTTGCAATCAACTGTAACAGATCTTCCAGGGCCAGTTCACTGAGCACTGTTTCGCCGGTTGAGGCTTCCACCTCATTTGTAATCTCTGCAGTCTGCTGCAGTTTTACGGAATACCGATAATGTTCAATAGCTGTATTAACCATTATACGTCTTAGCCATCCTTCAAATGAGCCCTCTGAACGGAACTTTCCAATACTTGAAAATATTTTCACAAATCCGGTTTGCAATATGTCTTCCGCTGCCATATGGTCCTTTGCATACCGTAAACAAATAGCGAACATCTTACCGGCAAATAATTGATAAAGGCTTTTTTGCGCCTTCGCATTATTTTCCTTACATCTTTCAATGAGTAGTTGTATGGTATGATTTTCTGTTATTTGCATCGCTTATACAAATTAAGACGAAATCCTCTTGCAAAAGGTTGCATGGAATAAATATTTTTTAACGCAGAAAAGCGGATTATTCAACCGCCGACATTTAAATTTGATATTCACACCCAAAACAAGGTATATCTATGCAAGTTTCCAATCAAAAACTGGCCTATCATGCCACCAGAATCGCGATCGGTGTCAGTATATTATTCCATGGCGCCGTACGGTTGCCCAAACTGCAATTCTTTGCAGATAGTCATCTGGCCATGTTCTCCAGTACTTTTATTGCCGGAACACCGACCCTGATTATGTGTTATATTATCCCTTTCTTAGAGGCTTCTACAGGGATTCTTATTTTGTTGGGTGGTAAACTGACCCGCCTGGGGCTGACACTTGGGATTGTTACCATGGGAATTTTAATGTTTGGGGCTTCGCTGGCTGAAAAGTTCGATCTGTTGATTTCCATGATACTACATGTCATCCTATTTTATTTGCTGCTCATCAATCGTAATACCTACGATCCGACGGCAGCTGCTGGAAACACCCGGCAGTCAGGCGAATCCATACCTGCATAAACAGTGGTCTGCTTTGAATAGGAAAGTAGCCAGTATAAAATTTCGTAATCTAAGGCTCAATACTTACAGCTGTTTGGGAACAGATAAATTCAGGGAGATTCTGTTATATTACAAGGCAAACTTTATCTTTGTATTTATGGCAGATATTCTTCTTGGTAAATATGAGGCGGTAATAGGTTTGGAAATCCACGTACAGCTGGCAACTGAAAGCAAATTATTTTGTGGAGACAGTACCCGCTTTGGAGCGGAAGCAAATACACATATAAGTCCTATTACACTTGCCCTGCCTGGCACCCTACCAAAAATTAATAAAAAAGCAGTCCAGTACGCTGTCAAATTAGGCCTTGCCTGCAATTGCCGCATAGAAAATTTTAATTTCTTTGCCCGGAAAAATTACTTCTATCCGGATTTGCCAAAGGGCTGGCAAACTACCCAACATACAACACCCATTTGCGTAGGTGGCACAGTAAGGGTGAAAACTCCCACAGGCTATAGATTTATACAGATGCATCATATACATATGGAAGAAGACGCGGGTAAAAGCATCCATGACATTTATGAAGATCAGACCTGTGTAGATCTGAACAGAGCTGGAACTCCCTTGGTAGAAATCGTTTCAGAGCCTGATATGCATACAGCGGATGAGGCATGGCAATATGTCCAGGAACTCAGACAACTCGTTCGTTGGATTGGTGTTTCAGATGGTAATATGGAAGAAGGGAGTCTGCGTTGCGACGCCAACGTCTCGATTCGGCCCATTGGCGATCCCGTATTAGGCACAAGAGTGGAAATCAAAAACCTCAATTCTACCCGCAATATCAAAAAAGCCATCGAATATGAAATTGAACGTATGGTAGGTATGGTTGAAAGCGGACAGGTGATTCAACAGCAAACACGTAGTTTTGATGCAACGAATGACACCACATTTGCCATCCGGGACAAGGAAGAGGCGAATGATTACCGTTATTTGCCAGAACCGGATCTGCCACCTATTCATTTGACAGCTGCATATATTCAGGCTATTCAGGACAGCATGCCGGCCCTGCCTCATCAACTGCAAGCTAAATACCAGGAAGTGTTTGGTTTAAGTGCCTACGACGCAGAGCAGCTTTGTGCAGAAAGAAATATTGCTGCCTATTTTGATAAAGTAGCGACTATATCTACGCAATACAAAGCGATTGCCAACTGGATAAACGGCCCTATTAAGTCCCTTTTAAATGAGGAAAAGATCACATTTGATCAATTTACGCTCGCCCCGGTGACCCTGGCCGGCCTTGTAGATCTGGTAGCGACAGGTAAAGTGAGTTTTTCCGTTGCCTCCACAAAAGTATTACCTGAACTGATGGCCGACAAATCCCTGACAGCTGAGGTCGTTGCCACTCAGCATAATTTATTGCAGACAGCTGATTCAAGCCTGCTGGAGCAATGGATTGATGCATCCATTGCAAGTATGCCTGACAAAGTACTCGCCTACCAAAAAGGTAAAAAAGGCCTCATTGGGGTTTTTGTTGGTGACATCAAAAAACGTAGCAAAGGCCAGGCCGATCCGCAAAAAGTAACAGCGCTGCTAAAGGAAAAACTAGGCTAAACGCGAACAACTGTTAGGCACCCTGCCCTGCTGTATCCTATGTACAGGTTGCCTTTTGCATTAAAAAAATTTGTACATTTGCTATTCAATTTATCTTATATAAGTTATGTTTAATCTAATTCTGTTTGGTGCGCCTGGCAGCGGGAAGGGAACGCAAAGTCTGAAAATTG
>DATJDF010000399.1:0-8505 GCA_035497555.1 Arachidicoccus sp.
GTGTTCATGAGATTATTGTAATCTCTTTCTGCTTTCAAACCGTCGTTGTAAATCCTTCTTTCTTTTAATAACAAATCGAAATCTTTTTTTGTAATCAATTGGTATACTGAAATAGGCAGGTTCAGTTTAATAAATAACCGCCTGGCCATGTTTGCATGATCAGGCAGTTATCTTCAATTAAATACTAGGCTTCTGCCGTTGAGACCTTTTGTAATTCCTTATTGATCTGTTTTACAATTTGCAGGTTTACATTCGTAAAATTTGCAATTTCCTCAGGAGTATGACCTGAGTTCCTCAGGAGTGACATGATAAGTGCTTTTCTTGCATTCCTTTCCCCTTTCCTTTCCCCTTTCTTTTCTCCTTTCTTTTCTCCTATTCTTTCCCCTTCCTGTAATTTGGTGTTCATGAGATTATTGTAATCTCTTTCTGCTTTCAAACCGTCATTGTAAATCATTCTTTCTTCTGTTGTTAGGTTAAAAATTAATGATGCTTTAAAAAAGTCTCTAAACAATTTAATTCCTTTGAAGGCAGCTGGGATCTTTTCTAATGCCTTCATATTCTGTAACAAGAATATCCAATTATCCAGCATGGTTTTTAACTCATGTTCAGGCTTGCGGATCTTTGGTATTTCAACCAAAATAATATTATTCTTTTCAGTCACCTGCATCGGGTCCAGGAAGTAGCAATTGCCAACCTGGTGAATATTCCTAGCTGTTATTTCAGGACGGAGGTTAAAATCCACAAAACTAATGGTATATATTTTCACCACATCGTAATCCCAATCTCTGCCTTTGATACCTAATTCTGCACCCAGGGTCTGCTGGTAATAAATCAATCTGTCCCAGTAATTATTCTGTTTTTCCCTTTGCATTTCAATTTGATAATATGTGCCGTTTTGATCAACACATAATATGTCATAGATTGCTTTTCTTTTCTTGACACCAGGGCCCTGTATCTCAGCACTTTTAATTGTGATTTCAGTAATTACCTCTTTGCCTTCAAGTATTGAATTCAATAAACTTATAAGGTACTTGGTCGTAGTCTGCGTGCCAAATAATTTTTTCCATCCGAAATCGGTCAACGGATTGATGTAAATCTCCTTCTCGGAATGCTTCGATGGCGGCTTTTGGGGTTGTTTAATATACCGCCCACTTTTAGAAGGCTCATTGAGACAAAGTGTTCCACCGCTGCTTATGTACATATTCATAAAAGATTTTTTTAGGTGTTTAGTCAAATTGAAATTCCATTTCAAAACAGCTGAGTTGAATGGATAATTTAAGATCAACCCAGCTACAATTAAATAATAAAGGTTACAGAAAGTGTAATTTCCCCACTGTATAAACAATACCCGTTGAACCGACTATTTTGGCAAAGGCTGCATGCGGCTTTTTCCGCTAACCAATATCACTAATGTTAGCTCAATTGATCTGTTTAAAACATAGAAATGTCGCAATACACATTATAATTCAGCATAAATATGCCGGAATATCGAAAATCATAAACCAATCGTATCCTATTTCCTGTCAGCAATATAACAACTTGGCAAAGTTAGCTAATAAAATTAGTTTAATCAAATAAATTAGCTAAAAATAATTATTTTTTTAAAAAAAGCTATTTTATGCAAATCTCACCTGCAATATCAAAATTTTTGTTTTTAAATGACAACAGAAAAATGTCAATATTTAGTGCAAAAAATGGCTTGATTGGCAACGCTTCAATAAATCGATCACAAAGATAATAAGTTGTTTTTTACCCGCAAAACGAAATGCATTTCAAATGCACTTATTCGGACGAAAGTTACGGGTTGTTCCTTCGATCAAGCCAACCAACCCGTAAGGACATTAAATTCTATGTGAAGAATTGCGAAGTGTAAAACCGGTTTCAATGATTACCTTTTTAAATTCTCCGGTGGGCGTTTTCTTTTTGAGTCTATTTAGAAGGAGGTCGATGGTGGCTTCAGCGATTTCATCGATCGGTTGGTAGATTGCGGTAATGGAAGGTGTGTATAATTCAAAAAGATCGCAGTCATCAAAAGCAATAACGGCCAGATCTTCCGGTACCCGGATATGAAGTTGTTGAAATGCCTTTAAACCATTGGTACCGGCCTGAATGGCACTAAATAGAACTGCATCCATATTTTTATGTTCCTTTAGAAAATGGGCGATTGGTCCAATAATAAGCGCTTCATCCTGATCGAATTTAATTTCTAATATATGTGCATTTAAATCCGCAGCCTGCATCGCAGCTTTATATCCTTCTAAGCGACCCTGCATCTGCGTTTGGGCAGAAGAGAAGGTAATAAACCCGATTTCCTTAAAACCTTCTTTAATGAGCAGCCTGCTGGCCTCATAGGTACTTTCGTAATTGTTGACCTCTACCTGATCCGTATCGATACCTTCCAGATGCCGGTCAAAGAATACCACGGGCATACCTGATTCAAGCAGGTCGCTTATTTCTGCTTCAACACCCTCAGGTGGCGCAATAATACAGCCGTCCACATTCCGGTCCCGAAACATCGTCAATAATTCTTTTGTTTTCTCTGTATTATTATCGGTACTGCAATAAATAATTTTATATCCGTTTTTGTAGGCTTTATTCTCGATATGCCGGGCAATGGCCGAAAAGAAGGGATCTGCAATATTTTCTACCATCAATCCGATGATATTTGTCTTGCCTGTCCGGAGGCTTTTAGCAATCGGGTTGGGTTTATACCCAACCTCTTTAATGAATTCCTCCACACGTTTGACAAGTTGTGCACTGATACGTTTTTCCTCGGCCCTGTTATTGAGAATAAAAGAAACGGTTGTTTTTGAGATGTTCAGCTGCTGTGCGATATCATTAATAGATAATTTTTTCAATTTGCAAAGGTTTTATTTTCTTAAAAGATCAGGACGCTTTAGAGAATTTATGATAGTTTTTGTTGAGAGTCGGATATTTAATGCCGAATATGAATATGACTACATAACATATAATTGGCAAATAGTAAGATGCAGCGATATGGTTATTGGCCATTAGCCCCATTAATGGTGGGAAAATGGCACCACCCAAAAAACCCATAACAATATAAGAAGATGCCTGCTGCGTTCTATCTCCCAGGTCTTTAAGGCCCAGGCTAAAGATCGTCGGGTACATAATGCTAAAGAAGAAATTAATAAATAGTAATGCAATAAAGGAGGGCCATCCTGCACCCTGTGCCACCACCAGGCACATCAGTACATTACAGAATGCAAAAATACCCAATAATTTATAAGGCTTAATATAACGCATAAAAAAGGTACCGCTAAATCTGCCTATCACAAGAAGAAAAATACTAAAGGAAAAAAAATATCCAGCCTTCTCAGCAGTAAAATGCATCACTTCATGACCATAATTAATAAAATACGCCCATGTGCCTGCCTGGGCGGCTACATTGAAAAACTGCGCCACTACAGCAAAAACAAAATGTTTTTCATGAATCAGCTTTTTCGAAGGCTTTGTGACGGACTGCTGTCCCGCTTCCTGGATATTTTCAACAGCATTGATATGATTTGCTGCAGGAAGGGGCAACGCCATCTTAGAAATTGGAGAGCATGCAAATACAAGGCCCATAATGGCCATTACTGAACCAATCACAACATATAATGCTTTTACCGTAAAAAGATCGTTTAAAGGTTGATGCTCTGCTTTGAGCAGAAAAAAGCTGCCAATGGCCGGCCCTATAACACCTCCCAAACCATTAAAAGACTGAGCAAAATTAATCCGTTGATCGCTGGTGCGCTGGTCACCGAGTGCTGCTACATAAGGATGTGCTACTGTTTCCAATGCGGCCATACCACAGGCCAGTACAAAAAGAGCTATTAAAAAGAATTCGAAAGACTGAGCACCTGCAGCTGGTATAAACAAAAAAGCTCCTGCCGCATATAAAAATAGTCCCCATAGAATCGCCTTACGGTAACCGAACCGTTTCATATAAATGCCCGCTGGCAGCGCAACCAGTGTATAAGCGCCAAATGTGGCTAACTGGATTAAAGCTGAACGGGACTTGGATATATGCAGCACTTCCTGGAAATGCTTATTTAGCACATCCATCAGTGTCAGCGCCAATCCCCACATCAGAAAAATGGAGGTAAGAAAGCCAAACAGTATATGGTATCTTTTATTAGTCAGCGGTATCCTGTCTTTTTTCATCTTGCCCAACATTTTCGTAAATATAGCGCAATTTCGGCTAGTACTTTTATTTGCAAAAGACTTATAAAGCTTGTCTTTGCTTTTTGCCCACTCAAAATTCACCAGTCCGCAAAACCCTGTTTATCATCAAGTTTACAGATTTTCAGTTCAAATAAGCTTTGACTTAAATTTCCGGCCTATCGGTGATAGCATATCTTGAAAGGGCCCCGCCTTTCATTAATTATCCGTAATCCGAAGGGTCCGAAATCCCAGCTTCGGTATTGCTAAATTAAAACTGGTACCTTCCTGGTCCAGATCAATTGATTCAATTACTTTGCCATTGAGTTGAACAAGCTCCACTTTACTGGCTCTATTGTGTAAGTGAATCCTATGGGGCCGGTCATCACCCTCAGCATTGAAAAGGCGTAAAATAATAGCGTCCTTTGTTTTTATACGATGATTTACTCCTTTATGCACAATTGCAATTTCGGATGCTGGTCCCGGTGTTGCTGCATCGACCCTAAATGCGGAGACTACCCAGCCAACCTCTGGGTCCAAAGACAAGAAGGATTTTGTCCATTCCTTTTTTTGACCCGTATCAGGCGCCTTGACTGCTGTTATAACCAGCGGTTTATTAAAGCTTTCAGAGGCGGTATTTACCTTTCCCTGCTTCCAGTCCCCTGCGTGGGGCATTATAGCATATCGCAGCCGCGACGGACCGTCCACATTATAATCTGCTCCAAACAGTCCCCTTCCGATATATTGCGTTGTTAATCCAAGCGGAATGTCCTTTCCCTGCGCATAACTGGTAGTCTGGTCAGAAAACAGCGCAAAGCCGTAAGCTTTATCCTGCTGGTCTATATTTACCCAATGCAAAAGGACATCGTTTTTAATACTGTCCCAACGGCTATAAAAAGTATTTGCTAATTTACTGCTGTAAATGTCAAATGGGGCGTCCTTATATACGACAGCATCCTTAATATTTACCGGGAAAAGGGTAAGTAGTTTATACCGGCTGTTGTAGAAAGCTTTTTCGAGTTTTTCATTTTTATAACTGTGCTTTTCACTATACGCACCTATTCCCATCGCTGCATCCGGGTGCCAGTCGATCCTAAGGTCTGTCGTGATCAAAGGGTCCTTTTTGCCGACACTGATGGTCTGCGTAAAAGGCGTCCCAGCAATCTGGCCATTAATCTGTAAGCTGGCAAATAGCGGCCCATTTGCCAGAACCTTTACGGATGCAGGTGACTGCTGACTGGAATGGAAGGCACGGTCATTATAGAAATAGCCCCTTAATTCATTAATGCCTCGCATTGAGTCGCGCAGAAATTCATGGGTGTTGGCTTTACGACCGTCATTGCCTTTATCATTTCCCGGTTCTGATCCCTTTAATACCAGACTGGAAATAATCCCGCCTCTTTTCGGATCGACTTTAATCCTGTATAAATCAGTTTCCAGTTGATATCTGCCATCAGCTAACTGGTCAATAATAAGCTTACTGTCTCTTATTTGTTTTATATCCTTTTTATGATCATGCTGCCTCAGTTCATAAGTCGTAAATCCTAAAGGAGGAACAGTGGCTTCAAAATGGAGCGTGGCTCCATCTGAATCCGAATGTATTTGCAGTGGGATCTGCGCTCCGGAAGCATCTAATAATACGGGTAATTGCCCTTGTGCTTTGGCCTGCACACTGAATTTTATTCTTTCATCGGCAGGCAGTGTATAAGCCACTAATTCAGTCCGGACCCTACCGGTACTGTTATAAACACGTAAATAAGTTTTAGTATCCTGATCCGCTGCCTGCGCTGTATTTTTCCCGGTCGTCTTCAAGAGACTGTCGCAGGTATTAAGTGCAAAGCCAGTCCACTGCTCGACATACTGACCCCAGGTTTTGCCGTATTTTTTATTATAAGGTACAATCCAGGTATCGTGATGCTGTGATAGTAGTAATGCCTTCCAGGCCTCATCAAGGGATAGCTGCGGCCAGCTGGATCCATAGAAAACATGGTTTAATGCAGCGATTGTTTCTGTACTCGTTAAAGTGTTTTCAGTTGTACGCACCGCCTTCGCTACTCTTTGTAGTATTTGACCTCCCCAAACCAGACTTACTTGAATATCCTCCTGTGAGATGGCCCTGTCATCTATAGGACGGCCGCTGTTTTTGGCGTTTTTCTCCGCTACATTGGCAAAATAGTTACGCCAGGTGGTATAAGTTGTCCCTTTTTTATGACCAACCCAGGGTCCTTCGGTCCAGCCTGCATCCTGCAGGCACATGCCTACGGGATTTTGTATACCAAAAGCAAAAGCATCATGAATGTAATCCGGATCATTTTTCCAGGCATTGGTCTGCCAGGTAGAACCTTCTTCCAGCTTTTCTGTTGCATAGCGGGGAACGGTGAGAATGCTGGAACCGTCAGGACCCACCCAGTTTATCAGTTCACCGCCAGCAGCCCTGGTATAGCCTCCCCAGCAGGTATTCGGGTTCTTCAAGCTGGCATATTTGAATCCGTAAGCATTCAGGATGCCGGGGAGGGCACTGGTAAAGCAAGGTTCCTCAGAAGAATAAGTGGAAAAAGTGATATTTGGAAAATGCTTTCTCAATGTCTCCATCCCGTAGTGGAATTGCCGGATGATACTTTCCCCGGAAATGTTAAACATATAAGGCTGTCCATAGGCTGGATTTACATATTCCATACTGGCTGACAATGAGCTGTCTGCCAATTGCTGTTGTATGAACCGGTAGCCATCCGGATCTGATTTTTCAATGGAATCCCATGTAACGGGTTCGATTTCCAGATTAACTTTCCAGTCAGGATTTTTCTGCATTTGGTCGGCTATAAAAGAAGCGTACTTGTAAGGGAAATGCCCCCAGATGCCGCCATGAAATCCGTCTACAAAATACGCCTTTGATCCTAATTGAGCAAGCAAGGGTTTTGCGCCCGCAAATAAAACAATGCCTAAAACCAGCAAAATGCCTCTTTTAATAGGCTTCACTTTATTTGTCACCTTCGGTTTACACATATTCAGTCATTTACGCTAAGAGGGATTGTCTATATTGAAGTCACACTTTAAGTGGCTGTCCGCTATTATGATGGAAAATAATATGTAATAATTTGGCCTTCCGAATGGCGGATTTCCTCAATTTATGTTACTATCTATTAGTTAACTGTTTAAAACCCTGTTATCAACCAATTTCAAAAATCAGCAATGCAAGGAAGACGAAAGAAAATAAACAAGTGGTATATTATACTCATTATGATGATGACTACCACATTGACAGCACATGCTGCCAGTGTGGATACGATTTCAGTATTCAGTTCAGCCATGGACAGAAACGTCAAATCAGTTGTCATTTTACCCGACGGGTACAAAGAAATGGGCAGACTGCCAGTTGTTTATTTGCTCCACGGGTTTTCCGGTAATTATGGGGACTGGATAAATAAAGTGCCTGAAATTAAATCCTATGCAGACAGGTATCATATGATCATCGTTTGTCCTGACGGCGGGTATGCCGGCTGGTATTTCGACAGCCCGATTGATAAGAAAAGCCAGTATGAAACATTTATCACTAAAGAGTTGGTTAGCTGGATAGATCAGCATTTTCCAACGCTTAAAACCCGCAATGATCGTGCAATCTTGGGCTTGAGTATGGGAGGACATGGAGCCCTTTACTTAGCAATCCAGCATCAGGATGAATTTGGCGCTGTGGGTAGCATGAGCGGTGCCGTTGACATAACCGGCCTTGCTAATTCCTTTGGGATCGACAAATTACTCGGACCCTATAGTCAATTTCCAAAGCGGTGGGAAGAGCATAGCGTACTTGGTCTTACCCATAAATTAGTAAATGATTCCCTTAAGATTATAATTGATTGCGGTTCAGATGATTTTTTATATCAACAGAATCTTGCTTTGCATAATAAATTATTATACGATAAAATCGACCATGATTTTATCACCCGCCCCGGTGGGCATACCTGGACCTACTGGGCAAACTCAATTCAATTCGAATTGTTATTTATGCATCATTTCTTCCAGCTTTCGAAAAAATAAGGATATTTACAATCCAAGCATGATTATTATTATGAATATAACGAACAGGCTATTACCCGTCATTAAAAATTCCATTTTACTAACCAGCTTTCTGGCGCTGGGATCCAGTGCATGCATTGCACAGGAGCCGGCAACCTATATCAATCCATTTATCGGTGCGAGTACCAGCGTAGGCGATGCGGGTATCTATCACGGTTTGGGTAAGACTTTTCCAGGGGCCACAACACCTTACGGCATGGTGCAGGTCAGTCCAAACACGATTACCGGAGGTGATAACGGTTCCGGCTATAGTTATGAACATACCAGTAT
>DATJDF010000400.1:0-3572 GCA_035497555.1 Arachidicoccus sp.
GGAAATCTCCATGTATATTTGGTTCGTCAAAACCGGCTCAACTGTATTTATACTCAAATCAGATAAGTGTGAAAAGATTTATACTTTGTGCAATACCGCTTGTGACCATTGGGAGCATCCAATTTCTGCCTGCGCAAACAGGAACGGATGCCGGGGCCACGCTGACCGGTGGTGCTCAACCGATCAGTAAACTTTATCAAGAATTAATCGGAAACAACGGTAAAGGGCAAAAAGCCTTCTACCATATCTAAATTTCTACAATACCACGGCTGCTCAAATAATCAATTAAAACCAAATTAAAATAGTATGAAAAAACTTCTACTTTGTACAATCCTGCTTGCGACCCTTGCAAATGTTCGGTTTCTGCTGGCGCAAACAGTAACTGAATCCTGGGCCCCTCTGGCATCCGGTGCTAAGCCCTATGGAATCGCTATTGATGGCTCGGGCAATATATATACAGCTAATAACAGTAATAACTCTGTTAGCAAAATAACGTCCTCGGGCATGGTAACAGAGTACTGGGCTATCCTGGCAAATAATGCCACCCCCTATAGCATCGTCACCGATGCAACGGGCAACGTATATACAGCTAATTATAGCAATAACACCGTCAGTAAAATAACGCCCGACGGCACTGTAACGCAGTCCTGGGCTATATTGGCAACAACTGCCTATCCGGCTGGAATCGCTACCGACGGCTCGGGCGACATATATACAGCTAATTATGGCAATAGCACTGTCAGCAAAATAACGCCCGACGGCATTGTAACGCAGTCTTGGGCCAACCTGGGTAATTATGTTTACCCGTATGGCATTACCACAGACGGCTCGGGCAATGTATATACGGCCAATTATGGCAATAGTACCGTCAGCAAAATAACGGCAGGTGGCGTGGTAACCCAACCCTGGGCAATGCTGGGAGCCGGAGCTCAACCGATTGGCATCGCTGTCGATGCATCTGGCAGTGTATATACGGCCAATTTTGTCAACGCAACTGTCAGCAAAATAACGTCCGACGGCGTAGCAACCCCCACTTGGGGCACCCTGACGCCTGTTGCTGGCCCGATTGGGATCACCGTCGATGCATTTGGCAATGTATATACGGCCAATTATACCAATAGCACTGTCAGCAGGATAACGCCCGATGGCACTGTGACGCAGGCATGGGTTACGCTTGCAAGTAATGCAAACCCGCAGGGTATTCGCGTCGGTGTCGACGGCAATCTGTATATAGCTAATAATGGCAACAGCACCATCAGCAAGATCGAACCGGGCAGCCCCTTGCCGGTGACACGACTTGATTTTAATGGCACATTGCAAAACAGTATGGCCCAAATTCAATGGCAGAGCGGTGTGGAGGCCAATTTGAACCACTATGCGCTCGAAAAGAGTACAGATGGCAAAATCTATTCTTTAGTAGCCAAGGTGACTGCCAGCGGAAGTAATAGTAAATACACCTTCGCTACGCTGCAGCCGGAGCCGGTCGCCTACTACCGTTTAAAAATGATCAACAATGACGGTCGTTCTGATATTAGCACGGTGATCACCTTGTCTCAGAAAACCGAAGACATTAATGTTGTCAAGGTTTATCCAATACCTGCAGCGGACCATGTTTTTATCAGCGCGGAAAAGAGTGGGCGATTAAGTATCTATAATATGACGGGGCAAGTGGTAAAAATCGTGGAGCTGAAAAAAGGGGTCAATCAGATTAATATCAACAACCTAAACGCGGGGGTTTATGTTGGGACGATACATGGGCAAACAGTAAAATTTATCAAGAATTAATTAACCGGGAACAATGGCAAAGGGCAATAAGCCCTTTGCCATATCTAAATAGCTACATTATCATGGCTGCTGCGCAAATAAAAAAGTAAAACCAGCGTAAGAAAGTATAGGAAAAAGATTGCTACGCTTATCTGTTTTTCCTTCCAAACTTTTAAGCCACCATCCACGGGTATTAAGGACCGCTTCATATACTTCTTCAGGGGAGTTTTCAACTGTATGAAGTGTTATAAGAGCCGTAATCATTTGATATGGGTCCAGCTTTCCCCTTCTCTATAAAACCTTTCAAACTAGAAGTGATAAAAAAGCTCCAGGCTTTTGAACATACCTTATAACATGCTAATTCCGGCACAAGGCCTTGGAACGTGAATTTAATTTCTGTTTTACCTGCTTTTGGGGTAATATCAAAACTGATCCTTGTTGTATTCCATTCGTGCCTATTTTCTAAAAACATATTATTATGACTATTCACGATGTCCCAAACGATTCTTTGTGGCTTCAATTGAGTAATCTTAAACTTTACATTAAGGTACCTGTCGCGATGCGTAAATTGGCCGTTAAGCCTACCAGTCTTCCCTTCTATGTTTACCGGCCACCATCCTCGTACGTTACCAATAGCGATCAATACATCTTCAGGAGTTTGATCTACTCGTATAATCGAAGTGAAATTTGTCATGACCGTTGCTTTTGAAATTAATTGAGATTTGGCCAGATGGAGATTTGATCAATTTATTACCACGGACTTGGCTGATCTTTACCTGTGGTAATAAGCCTGAACAAATTGCCATTTACAAGCATATTCCATCCATTCGAACAGTCCTTATAACATTCAAACGACGGCGTCAAACCTTTGTGCGTAAAATGCACTTCTGTTTTACCATTTTTTTGTTCGATTTCAAAAACGATGTCTGTACCCTTCCATTCGTCTTTATCTTTTACAAAACTTAAATTGGCCTCTGTTACATGCCAAACGATTTTTTTATTGGTAATAAATTCGGTTATTTTCTGTTTGGAAAAATGTATATCCTGAACACGGTAGGTGAACTCCGCACCCGATTTGTCGGTATCGCCCTTAATTTCTCCCGACCACCAGCCGCCAACATTATTGATTGCATTAAATACTGCTTTTGGAGATTGTTCTACTATAAGTGTAGTAGTGAAATTCCTGTTTTCCATGATTATTATCTTTTATGATTATCTGAATAAAATCCACAAATCAAAGGTATTGTCCATATTTAGCATTTAGGGGGTGTAAAAAGGACTTTTTAGTGGGTTGATTTGGACAAAACAAAGGTATATCTTTGCAAAAAGTAAAAGATGAAACATCTTGCGATTATTGTTCCGGATGGACAGAGTAATCTCAGTACAGTTGCCTGTCTAGTTGGTGCTTATGAGATATTTAGCGCAGCAAATGCATACCGGAAAGCTGCAGGGGGAGATGAATTATTCAAAATTGAACTTACCGGTGTTACAAAAGCAGCTGAATTCGATAATGGTTTATTGACTGTCAAAGTTCAGGCTGACATTTCGGCCATAAGTAGGACCCATCTTATCATTATCCCTTCATTGGCTCGCGATTTTCAAGCGTTCTCCAAAGGAAATAAACTGTTGATTGACTGGATGGAGGGGCAGTATAAATACGGTGCCGAAATAGCCAGTATGTGTACCGGAGCCTTCATGTTAGCCTCAACAGGCCTACTGAATGGAAAAAATTGTTCTACACATTGGAGTGCTGCAGATACTTTTAGAAGCTCTTTTCCGAAAGTCAATTTAAAACCGCAGAATTTGAT
>DATJDF010000401.1:0-4019 GCA_035497555.1 Arachidicoccus sp.
GCTTCCGTCTCCTGTAGCAAAGACAGTGACACGGCCCACAATAAATATAAACTGGAAGGCACCTGGGAATTACATAAAACGATTACCGGCCCTATGGATTCTATTTATGCACCTGGTAATGGATACCAATTTGTATTTACACCCCAGAATTTCGAAAGGTTCATAGATGGACAAAAAGTGGACTCAGGTAGCTATATAATAACAGAGGCAGAAGAAAAAGCAGGCCGACTTACCGGCAACATTGCCCTTAAAGGCAAGGTACCCTCCTCGATTCCTATTTTTGGGGACACAATTGTGCTAGGCGGGCCAGGAATTGTTTACAACGCGAGTTTTTACACCCGCAAACCTGATCTATAACAGATTGATCCCCGACGCTACTCATAAAGAAATGACCTTTATCCTTTTTGCTTATCCGGCAATAAGTTATCTTTAATCAATTCATGGACAAGATTCACTACTACCTAACCATTTTACCACAACGCGTCTCATCGCATCCTAAATAACCAAAAAAACATATTCATTTATGCGCCCGATTTTATTAAGTACGCTTATTCTACTTCTCCTTGCTGCTGTTTCCTGTAGTAAAGATAGTGATACACCTAACTATAAATATAAACTGGAAGGCACCTGGGAGTTACATAAAACTGTTTGGGCACAAGAAGATTCTATTTATGCCCCTGATAATGGTCACTTACTTGTATTTACACCCCAGAATTTCGAAAGTTTTGAAGATGGGCAAAGAGTGGATTCCGGCAGCTATATAATAACTAATGCCGAAGAAAAACCGGACATTTTTAATGGAGCCATATCCTTAAATGGAGCCCAGGCATCCGGGTTTTATCTTCATGGGGATACGCTTATGCTTGGCGGGCTTGGCTTTGTTTACAACGCGAGTTTTTACATTCGCAAACCTGATCTATAATAGATTGATCTCCGAATCCATTAAAAAGAAATGTCCTCAATCCATTTTGCTTACCCAGCAAAGAGATTAAGGACATTTTCATTTAAGCCTTTCTTAGTTGTTTTATCGTTTCTTCAATAGCTGACATTCTAATCACGTACTAAAGAGGATGCAGTTGCTTCGTTAGCCTGTGTTACCTTCTGCCTCCGCGCTGATTACCCTTGTCGCTATTCCCATTATTATTGCGGCTCTGGGTAGCTTTGCTATCCCTTCGACCATCGTTGGCATTATTACTTTTCCATTTATTATTGCCATTGTTATTTTTGTAATTAGCACCACGGCTGTCTCTCAGTATTGGCTGGCTATTACGACGCCCTTTATACTGACTGTAATTTTCAATATCAAAACGATTATTCAGATAAGGATTTGCACGATTTACAACAACCTTATAGCTGTTATAGACATCATAATTACGGTAGCGGTTAGGCAATCTTTTTGCGTAACGCCATTTATTTCCATGGAAATAAATATACTGGGCGGTATTGACATTATAGTAAGAGTTGATGTCAGGCAGATAATAATAATCCACATGGTTATAACCGGTCGGACCCCAGGCAGGCTGGCTACCAATATTGATACTGATATTAATCTGTGACTCTGCTTTACCAAAGAAGAGTACGCCCACCAAAACACTCGCTGCAAGTAATATCTTTTTCATAACTTAAAATTTAAAGGTTCATCATTTAATTTCAATCGTGTTTTTCTTCGTTTCAAACACATATATAAGATGACAATTGATATTACAAGTTACATGCATCCCCTGAACATTAGGTAGAAATGAAGTATTTATCGGTGAGATCATGTTAAAATAGCATTTAAACCTAATAATCAACAACTTAGGATACTTTCCCACCTTCAAGATAGGATTTGAGGTTGACGGCTATGATTTGTTCCCAGCCACCAACAAAATTCATTCGGTCAAGGGCCGGATCATCAGGACTAAAGGTTTCTACCCCTGTGTGGGTCAACACAATCCGGGTTTGATCACCCTGTTTAAATAGACCAAAACTGACCAGAGAAACCCCCGGATCCCCCTCGAAGCGCCAGGTATAGGATAATTTTTTTTCAGGCACTACTTCCGTTATCTTACAGTAATGTACATAAGGCTTCGCGGGATCGCCGGCCGTGAACTGAAAAGTAAAGCCCACTCTTGCCTGAAACTCAGCCAGATCAAAATACCATTTCGCCATTTCATCTCTGTCTGTGATCGCCTTCCATACGGTGGCAACATCCGCGTTCAATAAACGCTCCACAACAATAGGCTTCGGGTCCATATTCAAAATATTAATAGGTTAATAATTTACTACTAAAGATATGAAAAGCCCCCGGAGAAATGGTCATTTTTTGTGTTAAAGCAGATACAGTAAATGTCCCAGTGTCCTTCATATCATACCAGGTCCCAGCACTTGGAAACGCAACGGTAGCAGTTTGAGCTTCCATACCAAAATTACCAACGACGACCACATTTGTTCCGTCAGTGCCTTTTAAAACAATGGATTTTATGGCTCCATTTAAGGAATAGCTAAAATCCGTTGTATTGAAGACTTCATTGCTGGTTTTTAAACGGATCAGCTTTGCATAACTGTTATAGAGCGCTTTACGCTCCGGCACCTGCATGTATTCCCAGTGCGGCGGTTTTGGCTCCAGACGCTGCATATCAGTTCCGATACTGATATCGTAGCCTCTTTCCCCAAACTGCCAGATCATTTTAGCACCAGGCGTGGCCATAAAAAATGCAGCCAGCATGGCGTCTCTTTTGAGTCCGGTTGCCAGGTCCTTTACATTGTATAAGCCATCAACACTTTTGTTACCATAGGTTTCGTTTTTAAACTGAATTCTCTGCTCATCGTGGCTTTCAACATAAGCAACCTGCCCAGCGGGCGCTGTGTATTGATTATAAGTATAGGCTAAACCAGAAAGATCCCATGGCCCGCCCGCGTCATCATACCCCATAGTGGCCTGCGCTGCATTAAAATTCAGGTTCTCCCACACCATCGCACCAAGGCCCGCAAGTGCAGTTTCCTCTTTTGGGTCAGCAAAATATTCCAAAATCACGTAAAGGTCACTGCTCAAAGATTTGACATAATTCAGGTAATCCGATAATATAGCAACCCGACTCTGGTCATAGGCAGACCACTGGGTATCATCATTTGATACTTTCCTGGTAAAGCCTTTGGCCTGATCAAACCTATAGCCATCAATATGATACTCATCTATCCAAAACTTCAATACATTTTTGGTATAATACTTTGTCGCAGTGCTTTCATGGTTTAGCTGATATCCGACTGCATAAGGGTGCCGGTTCTCCTGCTCAAACCAGGGATTGTCAGCGGCTGGTGCACCAGCCTTTGATTGATATAAACGGATCATGGGCGAAGAGCCAAACTGGTCTTCCAGAACTATGTCCTGGATAACCGCAATACCCCGCGCATGGCAAGCGTCAATAAATGCCTTGTAGGCATCTGGCGTTCCGTAGTACTTATCCAGTGCAAAAAGGAAATTGGTATTATATCCCCATGAGTCATTGCCTTCAAATTCATTCACCGGCATCAGCTCAATGGCATTCACACCCAATCTGGCAATATAATCCAGCGTATCCATTAAGGTGGTATAATTATGATTCTCTATAAAATCACGTACCAATAGTTCATAAATAACCAATTTTTGCGGATCCGGACGTTTAAAGTCCTTGACCTGCCAATTATAACTGGTCATCCCTGGTGTAAATACACCAACAAAACCCGTCGTTTTACCTTTCGGATAGGCCATCATATCTGGATAAACCGAACTCGGTATAAAAGCATCGTGATCAGGGTCCAGTATGGTTCTCGCATAAGGATCGGCAATTTTTATAGTATCGTCCACCAAATATTGATAACCGTACCTAGTACCAGGAACTAAGTTATTAATCTTAATCCACCAACGGGAGCCGTCTTTGGAGCTATACATCAGCTGACTGTTATCAGCCTTCCATTCGTTAAAGCTCCCGATTAACTGCACCTTATGCTTACCAGGCGCAAATAAATTAAATACGGCCGTCTGACCACCCTGTTGAAAA
>DATJDF010000402.1:0-5477 GCA_035497555.1 Arachidicoccus sp.
GGACTTGGCAAATCTGTTGCCTTGATTACAGATGGCCGGTTCAGTGGTGGTACACACGGCTTCGTCGTAGGTCATATTACACCTGAAGCGCACAAAGGCGGACTCATTGCATTGGTACATGATGACGACATCATTGAAATTGATGCAGTAAATAACAAGTTGACACTTAAAGTTTCTGCCGAGGAAATCGAAAATCGTCGCAAAAACTGGAAGCAACCTGCGCTGAAAGCCACTAAAGGCGTCTTATACAAATATGCAAAATGCGTTTCATCGGCGGCCGAAGGCTGCGTTACCGATGAAAATTAAATCTGATCATCAACTATTATTAATAATTAAAAAAGACTGTCATGGATACGCTTGATCTCAAAGAAGCCACCGCACCCCAGGCCGAAAAAAAAGCAGCAATGCTGACCGGTGGGCAAGCCTTGCTCGAAGCATTGATTGCTGAAGGGGTTACAACAATATTTGGTTATCCCGGTGGGGCGATAATGCCCATTTACGATGCCCTGTATGATTATAATGATCGACTGGAGCACATTCTGGTCCGCCACGAACAGGGCGGTATTCACGCAGCGCAGGGTTATGCGCGTAGCTCCGGGAAAGTGGGTGTGGTCTTCGCGACAAGCGGTCCGGGTGCAACCAATCTGATTACGGGCGTCGCTGATGCGATGATAGACAGCACACCACTGGTATGTATTACCGGCCAGGTGTTTGCCCACTTGTTAGGTACAGACGCATTCCAGGAAACGGATGTTGTCAATATTACTGCGCCGGTAACCAAATGGAATTATCAGATTACGGATGCCTCGGAGATCCCCGGGGTGCTGGCCAAAGCATTTTATTTTGCCCGTACCGGCCGACCAGGCCCGGTCTTAATTGATATTACCAAGAATGCACAAATACAACAATTTGAATACGGCGGTTATGTTCCCTGTAAGCATATACGCAGTTACCGGCCCAGTCCAAAAGTGCGTAAATCTTATGTAGAACAGGCGGCAGCACTTATCAATGCAGCTAAAAAGCCTTTTGTCCTTTTTGGTCAGGGCATTATACTCGGTAGCGCAGAAAAGGAATTTAAGGCTTTTATTGAAAAGGCCGGTCTGCCTTCCGCCTGGACTATTCTCGGCGAAAGTGCTATACCTACAGATCATTATCTGAATGTCGGTATGCTGGGTATGCATGGCAACTATGCACCTAATGTACTGACAAATGACTGTGATGTATTAATTGCTATTGGAATGCGTTTTGATGACCGGGTAACCGGCCGGCTGGATAAATATGCCAAGCAGGCGAAAATAATCCATCTGGATATTGACCCCGCAGAAATTGATAAGAATGTGAAGACAACGGTGCCGGTGTGGGGTGACTGCAAAGAAACCCTGCCGATGCTGACTGCCCTGGTTGAGAAAAAGGATCGGACTGAGTGGTTACAGCGTTTTAGAGAACTTGAAAAGGAAGAATTCAAAGAAGTTATTCAGGAAGAGCTTAATCCCCAGATTGACACCATGTCTATGGGTGAGGTGATCAAAATACTCAATGAACTGACAGGTGATGACGCTATTATTGTATCGGATGTTGGACAACACCAGATGGTCGCCTGTCGTTATGCCCGGTTTAAAAACACCCGCAGTAATATTACTTCCGGAGGTTTGGGAACTATGGGGTTTGGATTGCCGGCTGCTATCGGTGCAAAATACGGTGCACCGGATAGAACGGTTGTGGCGATTGTGGGCGATGGCGGTATACAGATGACGATTCAGGAACTGGGGACGATCATGCAGTTTGGTGCAGATGTAAAAATCCTGATCCTGAACAACCAGTTTTTAGGCATGGTCAGGCAGTGGCAACAACTCTTTAATGACAAACGCTATTCCTTTGTAAATATCACCTCTCCTGATTTTATTGCCGTGGCTAAAGGTTATGGAATTGATGGCCAGCGTGTAGATGATAGGGCTGCGCTTAGAAACGGCTTGCAGACAATGCTGGATCATAAGGGGTCCTATGTATTGGAGGTTATGGTTGGCAAGGAAAATAATGTTTTCCCCATGGTCCCGCAGGGTTGTAGTGTCAGTGAAATCAGGCTGAAATAGTCATTTATTCACTTTTCAATTGTTTTCTAAATATTAAAGATGATCACAGAACATGCATTATTACAGGTAAAACCGCAGCAGGCGTACGCCTTTGAAGCCGACTTCCGGCAGGCAGCACCCCTGCTGAGCCGTAGTAAGGGTTATATCAGTCATCAGCTGGGCAAATGCCTGGAAATACCAGGCACTTATCTTTTGCTGGTACAATGGTCCACGCTGGAAGATCATACCGAAGGATTTAGAAAACATCCGGATTACCTGCTTTGGAAATCCCTGTTACACCGATATTATGATCCGCTACCGGAAGTAACACATTATTCTGCAATTCAATAATTTCAAAATTATAATGAAAAATCAAGCATCCATAAAATTTGCACCAGCTGTTGACTCCAGTAGTGCCGCGCATCAGAAAAAAGAGTTCACCCTTAGTGTATTTACTGAAAATCAAATAGGATTACTTACCCGGATTGCCATTATGTTTTCCCGGCGTAAAATCAATGTAGAAAGCCTCAATGTCTCACCTAGTGAGATAGAAGGCATTTCAAGGTTTACCATTGTCATCACTGAAGTAGAGGAAGTCGTTAGTAAACTGAACCGGCAAATCGAAAAACAGGTTGAGGTTTTAAAATCATACTACAATCTCAATGAAGATATTGTATGGCAGGAACTGGCCATGTACAAAGTACCGACCAGTATAATTTCTGAAAAAGCAAAAGTAGAAAGATTGCTTCGCGAATATGGCGCCCAGGCCGTGGCCATCCGGAGTGACTATACTGTTTTTGAAACCGTGGGCCATCGGGAAGAAACAGACGGATTACTGAATGCACTGGCCCCATACGGCCTGATTGAATTTGTGCGCAGTGCACGGGTAGCCATTATTAAAGACAGCGAAGGCTTCCATTCTAAATTAAAGGAATTTGAAGAGCATGAGCCCTCACAGGAAGTCGTAGAAAATGAATTTCTGGATAAAAGAGATGACGTATTTACGATGTAAACCTGCATTTAGGAATAACATTCAATAAATATTTAGTTTAGACAGCATGGAATTGGCAATAAAATACATAAAAAAGAGCCGTGAAATTATGCTTGGGCTGGTGGAAGAGCTTACGTTAGAAGAACTCAATACCATTCCGGCAGGATTTAATAATAATATTATTTGGAATTTGGGCCATATTATGATCAGCACCATTGGCCTGTGTTATGTTCGCTCCCAGGCTGATTCGTCGCATACAATTCCCTTCGCGAAGCTTTTCGGCAAGGGTACCCGGCCCGGGGAGCCGATTGACCAACAAACAGTGAACGAGGTCAAACGGCTCATTGTAGAGAGCATCACGCAAATTGAGCGGGACGCTGCTGGTGGATTATTTGATAAAGTTGTACCTTACAGCACCGATACATATGGGCATGAAATGGCAGATATCAAGGAAATACTAACCTGCACATTAGCGCATGACAATATGCATCTGGGCATTGTAAAAGCGCAAAAAGCAGTAGTAAAACAAATGGAAAAAGAAAAATCCTATGCAGGTCGATAAAGTCATCCCGGTCCTGCGCATATTTGATTACGCTAAGGCAATAGAATTCTACCGTGACTGGCTGGAATTCGAAGTTGAATGGGAACACCGATTTGAACCCGGCGCCCCGGTTTATATTCAACTGACCAAAAACGGAATTACACTCCATTTGAGTGAACATCATGGGGACGGATCACCTGGTATACAGATATTTGTATGGTGTACGGGATTAAAGACTTACCATGAGGCATTGCTGGCAAAGCGGTACACTTATGGCCACCCTGGACTGGAAAAGGCATTTTATGAAGCCTGGTCCATGCAGGTAATTGATCCTTTTGGCAATAAAATTACATTTAACGAAAAAATATAAAGCCTTAACTGTTAGGGCTAAAAACTTTCATCAAAAACAAAAAACAAAAACAAAATGGCAAAATTAAATTTTGGCGGTGTTGAAGAAAATGTGGTAACCCGCGAAGAATTTCCCCTTGCGAAAGCGCAAGAGGTGCTGAAAAACGAAACGGTAGCCGTTATCGGTTACGGAGTTCAGGGACCCGGTCAGGCACTTAATCAGAAAGATAATGGCATCAATGTCATTGTTGGTCAACGTAAGAATTCGAAATCCTGGGATAAGGCAGTTGCTGACGGATTTGTTCCGGATGAAACCCTGTTTGATATAGAAACTGCCCTTGAAAAAGGAACCATTATTTGTTATTTGTTGAGCGATGCTGCACAAATCGAATTATGGCCTACTGTTAAGAAACATCTGACAGCCGGTAAAGCACTATATTTCTCTCATGGTTTTGGTATTACCTTTAACGAACAGACAGGTATCATACCTCCATCTGATGTGGATGTATTTTTGGTGGCACCAAAAGGTTCGGGTACTTCACTTCGCCGCATGTTTCTGCAGGGACGTGGTCTCAATAGCTCATACGCTATTTTCCAGGATGCAACAGGCAAAGCAGCAGACCGCGTTATCGCTTTAGGTATCGCTGTAGGAAGCGGATACCTTTTTGAAACAAATTTCAAGAAAGAAGTATTCAGTGACCTTACCGGCGAGCGCGGCACACTGATGGGCTGTATCCAGGGTGTTTTTGCAGCACAATACCAGGTGCTTCGCGAAAAAGGCCATACCCCTTCTGAAGCCTTCAATGAAACTGTAGAAGAATTAACACAGTCATTGATGCCACTAGTCGCCGAAAACGGCATGGACTGGATGTATGCAAACTGTTCTACAACTGCTCAGCGCGGTGCACTGGATTGGTGGAAGAAATTCCGCGATGCCACTTTACCAGTATTCAATGAACTCTATGAAAGCGTTGCTACCGGTAAAGAATCTCAGCGTTCCATCGATTTAAACAGCAAAACGGATTACCGTGAAAAACTGGAAGTTGAATTGAAAGAACTGCGTGACAGTGAGTTATGGCAGGCCGGAAAGACAGTAAGAAGTCTGAGACCTGAAAATAATTAATCCATTCAAAGGCTGTCTCTTCAAGGACAGCCTTTATTTTCTGCCTTTGCATGCCTGAATAGAAAAATTACAGGACGCGTTCCTTTGATGGAAACCGGCCTAATAAATGTAGCGTTAAAAAGTAACTTAAAAACCCAGTGGGAAAAATGAATATAGATTTTGAAAAAGCAGCTGCGCGTCTGAAGGGAGTTGTGAACAGGACACCACTACAATTGAATGAGGGCCTGTCCAAGGAGTATGCATGTAATGTTTACCTTAAAAGAGAAGATTTACAGCGGGTCAGGTCCTATAAAATCCGGGGTGCGTATAACATGATCTGCACACTGGACCAGGACCAGCTTAAAAATGGAGTGGCCTGTGCGAGTGCAGGTAACCACGCACAGGGATTTGCCTATAGTTGCAACC